>DATGLL010000223.1:0-3243 GCA_035294145.1 Candidatus Dormiibacterota bacterium
GGCGGGCGTGCCAGGTGACGGCGTCCCGCCAGGGCCGAAGCCGTCCGCTGTCGGCAATCACATAGGTGCGGCCGTTGCCGGCCCGGATGGGGCGGCCCGAGCCCTGGGGGACGGGCTCACCCGGGACCTCGAAGCAGATCGTCTGCGCCAGCGGCGCGAGGAGCCCAATCCCCATGGTTGCTCAGCGGGCGGACCGGAGGATGAGCAGGACCAGCCCAGCCACGATCAGGGCGAGCCCGATCAGGTCCCGGACCTCGAGGTGGCGGAGCTGTCGCCTGGCCTCGACCGTCAGGGCCAGAGCCCGGCGCATGGCGGCGACGATGAGCGTGCGCATGCGCCCAGGGACGGCGAAACGCGCCTCACCCATGCCCCTCCCAGCGATCGAGCAGCCAGGCCGCCACCCGAGCCGCCATCCCGGCCCCGGCCAGAGCCAGGGCGACGTGCAGGCCAAGAGCCGCGTGCCCGGCCAGATCCTTGGCAACGGCGGCGGCCTGGGAGGCCGCGCGGCCGACGGCGGCCGCGACCTCCCGACGGGCGAGCAGGTACCACCCCAGCCCGGCGATGGCGGCCAGGGCCACCAGCTCTTGGAGCTGGGACCGGGGTGGCTCCTCCCTCACCGCTGCCCCTTGTCCACGACCGCCGGGGCTCGCAGCTCGGGCCAACGCTCCTCCAGCCGCCGGCGCGCCTCCTCGCCGCTGAGGAAGGGGGTCTGGAACTCCTCCCCCTCCATCCCGAAGACGTACACCCCGCGCCCCGCCACCCGGGGCAGGAAGGCGGCCGAGGCGTCGCCCTCGCGCAGGATGGTCTCCGACTGAGCACCGCGTCCTCCGCCATCGGCCCCGAGTGCTCACGGTACTCCTCGATCCGGTCGATGCTCTCCAGGATGTAATCGAGGAGGCCCCGGTCGCGCTCGGTCTCGTTCACAACGGAACCGCCTCACGTTCGATCCGCTCGATCACCCACCGCTCCCGCTCCAACGCTGGCTCCATGGGAAGCTCGGCCACGTGGACCGGACGCCCGAGGAGGCCTCCAGGTCCAGGTGAAGACCGCTCACGTCCATCAACGAAGCCCCCGGCTCGAACTCGACCAGGAAGTCGATGTCGCTGTCGGGCGTGGCCTCCCCACGTGCCACCGAGCCGAAGACGCGCACGTTGCACGCACGGTTGGAGGCGGCCACCTCGAGGATCTCGTCACGGCGCGCCCGTAGTTCGGCCAGTGTGGGCGGCCGGCGACGGCTGGAGTGAATCGTTAGACCCCCGGGCCGATCTCGACCCCGACATCGAGCGCCCTGGCGAGCCGGCATAGGGTCCGCACCGCCGGAAGGAAACGGCCCGTCTCCAGGCGGGTAACGGCGGCCTGGGTGGTGCCGAGCCGCTTTGCCAGCTCGACCTGGGTCAGACCCGCGCGCCGCCTGGCACGCGCCAGCGCACGACCGAAGCCAGCCGCGTCGGTACAGCTGGGTGAGGACGTAAAGCGAGTGTATTACAAGTGCGTTACAAGCTCTGGCCGGCCACCCTGCGACAGGCGCGGCCTCCGGCGAAGACCTGGATCAACCCCGGCCTTGGGAGGGGACTCGGCTCGCCCGGCAAGGCGAGCGACACCGGTCGCGAGCCCTTCCCATCCGTCCAGCAACCCTCAGGAGGCATACTCGACACATGAGGGATGACCGCGCCGCTCCGCCCCTCGACACCACCCCGCCCGCCGCCGGACCGGCCGCCAAGGACCTGCTTCGCCACTTCCTGGACCGCCACAGCTCGTCCACCGCCCGGGCCTACACCGCCGACCTGGAGGACTTCGCTCGCTTCCACGGCACCGCGGTGGGGGACGCGGTGCGCTCGCTGCTGCTCGGGCCCGAGATGGCCCGGCGGCTGGCGCTGGACTACGCCCTGGAGCTGCGCCGGCGCGGTCTCGCCTCGGCCACGGTCCGGCGGCGGCTGGCCACCCTGCGTGCGCTACTGGGAAGGGCCCAAGCCCTGGGCTGGATTACTTGGGAGCTAGAACTGCCCACGGAGCAGGAGGTGAAGGTGGCAATGGCGGAGAGGGCCGAGCGGGAGCGCTCCTCCTACCTCTTCCCCCGGCACCCGGGGGAGGCGGACCGGCTGGACCTCCAGCACCACGCCCTGCGCGAGGCCCTGGGCCGCAACCACCTGGCCCCCGTCTCATCGCCCTCCCGGGTGCTGGACGTGGGCACCGGCACCGGGCGCTGGGGGTTCGAGCTGTGCTGGGAGCACCCCGAGGCGCTGGTGGTGGGGCTGGACCTGGTGGCGGGACCGAGGGAGCATCCTTCCGGCTACCGGCACGTGCGGGGCAACCTGCTCCAGGGGCTGCCCTTTTTGGACGACACCTTCGACTTCGTCCACCAGCGCTACCTGGTCTCGGGCATCCCCTTGGCCGAGTGGCCGCGGGTGGTGGGAGAGCTGGTCCGGGTGACCCGGCCCGGGGGTTGGGTCGAGCTGGCCGAGCCGGTCATGGGCGATCGCCGCATCGGGCCGGCGACCGAACGCCTACAGCGGATGTTCCAGGAGATGGCCGGCTCGCTGGGGCTGGACACCGGGGATGTGGTCTTCAGGTCGGTCGACCGCTACCTGCGGGAGGCGGGGCTGGAGGCGGTGACTCGGCGCGAGTTCGAGCTGCCGGTCGGGGAGTGGGGCGGCCGGGTCGGCTCCTTTTTGGCCAGCAACGGTCGGGCGGGAATCACCCGCATCTGCGAGGTACTACAGGCCAGAGGCCTCCTCTCCGCCGAGGAGGCGGCCGACCTCATCCGCCGTGCCATGCGGGAACTCGAGGAGCACCACACGATCGCACTCCTGGCCATCGCCCACGGCCGCAAGCCCGACCGAGACCAACGAGACCGATAGGAAGGTGAGATCCGCCTCCCCGACGAGCCCCACCATCACCACGGTGAGCCGGTCCAGACGCCGCCTCCGCATCATCTGATCTGACACGGCCGGTGACCGCCGTCGTCGACCTCGACCGCGAGCGACCGGATGTGCTTCGGTGGGAGCCTTATCCGGCGAAGGGGTTGACAACAGCTGACGCGCCTATGCACTACAATCCACTTCCATCAACTTGAAGCAGTGGGCGCGCGAGCAAGGCATCCATCCCGTGACCGCCTCCCGCTGGTTCCAGTCGGGCAAGCTCCCCGTCCCGGCCCGGCGAGTTGGTCACCTGATCCTGGTGGACGCCCCGGCGCGGTCCCCGGCCGGTGTGACCGCCCGCTCGCGTGTCCTCTGCGGATCAGCG
>DATGLL010000224.1:0-3717 GCA_035294145.1 Candidatus Dormiibacterota bacterium
GCTCAGGGGGTGGGTGAGGGGGACGGGGAGGAGGCCTTGGCCTGGTGGGCCAGCTGCTGCTGGACCCAGGCCTGGAACTGGTCGGGGGGCACCGCCTTGACCCGGATCTGCATCGAGTAGTGGCCGGTGCCACACAGCTCCGCGCACTCGCCCCGCCACTCCCCCGGCTGATCGATCTTGAACCAGGCGTAGTTCTCGTAGCCGGGGACGGCGTCGGTCTTGCCGCTGATGGCGGGCACCCACCAGGAGTGGATCACGTCCTGGCTGGTCAGCTTGAGCCGGATCAGCTCCCCGGTCGGGACCACCAGCGGGGTCACGTTCCCGCTCGGGCTGCCGGCCTGGTCGAGGGTGAAGCCCTGCGGGTAGCGGTACTTCCACCCGAACTGGTAGCCGGTGACGCTGATCTCCATCGCGCTCGGCCCCCGGCTGGGGGCGATGGTGTTGGCCGTGACCAGGAAGTCCTTCTGCAGCTCCAGGAAGGAGAGCGCCCCGATGGTGAAGATGATGAGGGCGGGGATGACCGTCCAGGCGATCTCCAGGCCCAGGTGACCGTGGATCTGGGGGGGACGATAGCCGGCCGGCTGGCGGCTGCGCCGGAAGCGGATGACGATCACCAGGAGGGCGATCTCGACGAAGAGGAAGACGACGATGGCCGGGATCGAGATCAGCTCGTAGAGGTGGTAGATGTTCCAGCCGTTGGGGGAGACCGGGGTGGGGAAGATGGGCGAGATGCCCGACCCCTGCAGGATCGGGCCCATCAGTGGGCGCACCTCATGAGCCAGCCACGGGCCGATCGGGTCATCATCGTTCGCCTCAGGGTCGGATCCACGGTGACATCTCCTTGCAGAAGACAGCGATGGCATCGACCGGCCGGGGCCGGTCCGACACGCCGGACACAATCCTATTCGTTCGACCGAGAACGGCGCGGCGAGCGGGCCATGGCCAACCACCCCATGGCCAGGCTCGATCTGAGAACATTCGCAATGTGACGGGGCTCAGCGGACGGTTCGTCTACGCCAACCCGACCGTCATCCGGTGGGGGCCGGGCTCGATCGCTGGCCTTGGCGAGGAGCTTGATCGGCTGGGGGCGGGCGAGGTCGCCCTTGTCACCACCCGCTCGCTGGCCAACGCGGAGGGATTGGTGCGTAGGCTGCAGCGGGCCCTGGGGCAACGGAGGATCGAGGCGACGGCGGTGGTCCGTCAGCACGCACCCGTGGCCGACCTCGAGGCCGCGGTCGAGCTGGTGGCGAGCTCGGCCGCGGGGGCGGTGGTGAGCTTCGGTGGCGGTAGCCCGATCGATGCCGCCAAGGTCGTGGCGCTGAGGGTGGCGGAACGGCGAGGACGGGATGCGCCGCTGCCGCACGTGGCGGTGCCCACCACGCTCTCGGCTGCGGAGCTGGCATCGGGAGCGGGCATGACCGATGCCTCCGGGGCCAAGGTGGGCCTGCGTGACCCGCGCATGTTGCCGGCTGCCGTCATCTACGACGCCAGCCTGACCCTGGCCACCCCCATGGAGCTATGGCTCTCGACCGGGATCCGGGCCCTGGACCACGCCGTGGAGACGGTGTTGGCCGATGGTTCGCACCCGCTCCCGGACGTGCTCGCGCTCGAGGCCATCCGGCGGCTGTTCCGGACGCTGCCCGAGGCCAAGGCTCGTCCGGAGGACCTTGGCGTTCGTACCGAGAACCAGCTCGCCGCATGGTTCTCCTTCACCCTTCCCGGGCCCGCCGCCGCTGGACTCAGCCACACCATGGGCAAGCAGATCGGGGCTCGGTACGGCATCCCCCACGGGGTCACCTCTTGCCTCCTGCTTCCGCACGTCATGCGCTACCTGTCCCCCAAGCACCCAGAGCGGATGGCGGCACTGGCCCGAGCCATGGGAACGACGGGGCCAGCCGCAGACGCGGTCTTCGCGCTCATCCGGGAGCTTGGCCTGCCCCAACGGATCAGGGCCTACGGCATCGGGGAGTCGGAGCTTCGAGAGGCAGCAACGGCGCTGGCAGGATCGTACCCAGCCGACGATCTCATGGCCATCTACCTGGCCGCGCTCTGAGCCGGTTTGCCGGCCAGGTGGGCCCCGGGATGCTCTGAGCGTTGGCTCGGTGCGGATGGGGCCCGGCCGAATCCGGCCCCGCTGGCCAGCGCTCCGTGCCTCACGACCGATAACTAGATCACCAAGATCACCAAGACAACGACGGAGGCGACGAGTGGAAGGGTCGTGCTCGACCCTCCCGCTGGCAGGATCTCTGAGCGAGCGACACGAGGTGAGGTGGCGAGAAGGCGTCTGCTCTGCATAACCTGCCCTCAACCCAGGCCGGGGTAGCCTTGGCGTGTGGCTGCACGACGACAACCATGCATCGCCCTGATTGCTCATGACAGCAAGAAGGCCGACCTGCTGGCCTTCGCCACCTTCAATCGGAGCTCGCTCGAGCGCTGCCATCTGGTGGCCACTCGCTCCACGGGTGAGCTCCTCAGGCACCGGGTTGGGCTCCAGGTCGAGTGCCTCGAGTCGGGGCCGCTGGGTGGTGACGTCCAGATCGCGGCCCGAGTGGTGGAGGGGGAAGTGGACGCCGTGATCTTCATCGTCGATCCGCTCGACTCCCATCCTCACGACCCCGACATCCGGACCCTGCTGAGGATCTGCAACCTCAGGGACGTCCCGCTCGCCACCAACATCGCCAGTGCGGACATGCTCATCAGCTCCCCGCTGCTCCGGGAGCAAGTGGGCCAAGCCGTCTGAGGGCTGCCCGGTGGAGGGCACCCGATCCGGCCGTGGTCTCGACCGAGGCCGGCCAAGGAACCTTTTCAGCGTCCCTCAGCTCGGCTCCACCGGCTGGCGGTGAGATCGACCACACCCTGAGGACGGTCCCGGAGCCATCCGGGGGTAGCGGATCGTGGCCGAGGCGGGGGCCAGCCGGTCACTTCCAGGTTTGACGACGCAGGGTCCGAGCTGACGTCGGTGGTCATAGCCGGGTCACCATCCAGGCCCGGAGCTCGGCCAGCCGGTGACAGAGGCGCGCTTGGAGCCGGGGGCTGCCCAGCCGCAGCCGCCCCGACCGGGGACGGTCGCAGAGCCCGGCGATGCCCTCGCGATTGAAGTGCCCAATCCAGAGCCAAAGAGCTCGGCGATGGTGGTGTCCGGGGAGCCCTCGAGGGACTCAGGACCATGACCAGGCGCAGGGCAAAGTGGAGGAGGGCCAGGAGCCGGGGTGTCGTCGATGGAGGGCGGTGCGAGGACGTGCGCAGGGGCAAGGGAGTGATGGCCTCGTGAATGGGTTGTTGCGGGTCCTCACGAGGCGACTTCGTTCTCGTCGCCCTCCTCCATCTCGCCGGTGGCCTGGTCCATGACGTGCAAGACCTCTGGCGCCAGCGATCGCGGTTACCCGCCAGCGAGAGCCTGTCGGAGAGGAGATCGATTGAGATGGCCCGCTTGGCCGGGAACCTGGCCATCGCGGGCCGCGGTCCCTTGCCGTTGCCGCCGAGTACGCAGTAGCACTCACGCGGCACCCCTCACGGGGTTGCCCTTGCGGGCTTCGCGCTTCCTTGCCGCGTGCCCGAGAAGCCCGGGTCTTACCACGGCTCTGCGCTTCACGAAGGCTCCAACTGAGCCTACGGGCGGGGTCCCCACCAAGCCAGCTTGGTGGGGTGCCCCGGGCGAGTACCTCGCCAGGTTGATCGCGGCGTTCTCATCGCGCTGGTGGCGCGCCCCACCGCCGT
>DATGLL010000225.1:0-36850 GCA_035294145.1 Candidatus Dormiibacterota bacterium
TCGCCGGGCCGGGACGGGGAGCTTGCCCGACTGGAACCAGCGGTAGGCGGTCACGGGGTGGATGCCTTGCTCGCGCGCCCACTGCTTCAAGTTCATGGAAGTGGATTGTAGTGTATGGGCGCGTCAGCTGTTGTTAACCCCGTTGACCCGATCGAGCCGCCGCTGCCTGCGGTCTTAGGTGGCATCCCCCACCGCCTCGGCCACCTGGGCCCGGGCCTCCTCCTCGCTTGACCCCCGCCGTGTCATCATCTGCATCGCCACCGGGCTGCCCAGGAAGGCCGGGTGCCCATCAGGACCAGTGATGAGAGGACCGTTGCAGCAGAGACGAGGCCAGGAGCGCCCTCCGGTCATCTCCGCGATCAGCTCGGCCTGCGAGCGACGGAGACCGGTTCCGTCCAGCGCCCACAGGTGCACGTGGAAGTCGATCAGGCCGGGGAGCAAGGCCAGGCCGCGCCAACAGCGCGATGGTCGACTCCATCGTGGCCACAGAGTGGGACTCCGAGGTGGCCGTGCAGGAGCGCTCGGTGACGGGGAATCCACGGCTCGAACGAAGGCACGCCGGGCACTCTCTCCAGGCCGCAGCCCGTGGGGATTCCATCCACACCAGTGGGGGCGGCGGCCGAGACGACAGGGAGCCACCCACGACCTACGCCTGATCAGAGCCAGGCGTCACCCTACCCTCGCGGCCGCTCTGGCAGGATCAAACGTGAGGGGTGACTCACGTCGTGGTGGTAGGTATCGGTGCCCACCTTGAGCCCGTAGTAATGTGTCGAGGGCGAGTCGGTGATTGGAGAGTCGTGGTTGCTGAGCTCCAGTCGCAGTCGCTCGCCAGCGCGAACCAGAAAGGACATGGGGAGCAGCTCGAGGCGTAGCTCGTACACCCGGCCGGGCTCCAGCAGCTCTTCCTGTTGGTGGCTGTGGAAGGGGCGCATCTCGGTCGTCAGCTCGGGGTCCTCGCGTCGGTGTGAAGCGCGTAGCCACCCTTGGGTCGCCCGCCGGACCCGGGCCGGGCTGGCGGGATCCGGGGTGATCACGTTGAGCTTGGCCATCACATCCATGTCCCGCTGATCGGTCGATGCGAAGAGCACGAGCACGCCGTAGCCCGTGAATTCGCGGTCCCTCTCGAAGGGTGGGCTGGTGTAGGTGATCACCCTGGCGGTCACGTCCGGCTGGCCGCGCTCGTCGTAGGTCGTCGTCCCGTCAACCCACATCGGGTCTGGGTAGGACCACGAGGTCCGATCCTCCTGGATCGTCGGTGGCTCCTCGGTCAGCGAGCCGTCGTTGAGCGAACGTACGGTGCCGCTCGGGCTCCCTGAGAGGTAGAACACGGTGGCCCCGGCATCAGGCGGTGGCCAGGACGGAGCGGAGTGGTAGCGACCTTCGCCTTGCACGAAGAAGCGAACCGCGGGACGCTCCATGACACCGTTCTCGATCCCTTTCAGATGGTGCTCGTACCAGGGCAGCAGCTCCCGCTCGTGGAACTCCTCGGAGGCAAACAGCCGCTGGGCGCCGGCCCAGGTCTCGGGGTGGGCGACCAGCAACTGCTTGGGCCCGCGCACCCGCTCAAAGCCGAGGAAGTTGCCCCGCAGATGGAGTGCCCGTTTCCCCCAGACCCCGATCGAGAGGACCGGGATGTCGACCTGATCGAGCTCCCAAAACGGTGACCGGCTTCGGTGCCAGTCATCGTCCAGCCGATGCGACCACATGTTGATCAAGAACCGGTACCGCTCCCCTCCCCAGATGTCGTGTCCCAGCTCACGGTGGTTGAGGATGAGCACCGGGTTGACCCAGACGATCGGGAACATCAACGCTGGGATCCCACCCTGGTACATCCAGTCCCGATACATGTCCGTGGCGCCGTCGTAAGCGACGATCGTCCTGAGGTGCGGAGGTCGAGTTCGGGCCACGTTCCAGGCGCTCCAGCATAGGTAGGACTGACCAATCATCCCGACGCTCCCAGTCGACCACCCCTGACGTGCGACCCATTCGATGACGTCGTGGAGGGCCTCTCCCTCTCGACGCGAGACCGGGTCCCAGATCCCCTCGGAACGCCCGCTGCCAGGGACGTCGGCCCAGACATAGGCGTAGCCGCGGTCGAGGTAGAAGTCGATGGGACCGGTCTCGACGAAGGGGAAGGTCCACACGGCGGGCAGGTGGCGGAGCGCCTTCTGATACGGGCTCGCCGCGAAGAGCGTGGGGTATCGACCATCGCCGTGAGGCGGTAGGTAGACGTCTGCGCGGACCAGCTCACCGTGCCTGGTCCTGACCTCGATCTCGAACGGCTCGGCCATGATCACACCTCGCTGACCACACCAACGTCCTGGGCGAGCACCAAGCCGCCCTGCCAACCTTCGACGGAGCACGCCGGTCTGCACACCTCGGCCGGGAGCAGGGGGACCGGGGAGCACCGGGACGTCGGGGCGCTACCTGGGACCCATCGCCCACGAGCCGCCCGGCGGCGAAGGCGAGATGCCGCCTCGCTTCGCGGGAGACGATGACGCGGACGACGTCAGGGGTGGCCATCCTCTCCCGTCGATCGCCCAACGCCCTCCAGGCCCTCACCGCCCTCGACCTTGACACGGCGCTCGCCCGACCTTATGGTAGTCCCAACGCAAGTAGTGAGTACATCCCAGTGGCAGGGATGGTAGGGGTGCGATGGCCAAGCACGTGATCTCTCAGCTTGCGCACGTCGAGCTCTACTCCGTGGACCCGGAGGGATCGCTGCGCTTCTTTCGAGACGTGCTGGGCATGGAGGAGGCCGGACGCGAGCGCCAGTCCGTGCACCTACGGGCCTGGGGGGAGCACCACCGCTCCTCGCTGACGATCACGGAGGCGGCAAGGCCGGGCCTGGGCCACGTGGGCTGGCGGTCGAACGGCCCCGAAGAGCTGGAGCTGGCGGTTGCCGACCTCAAGGCCAGCGGGCTGGGCGAGGGCTGGATCGATGGGGCCTTCGGCCACGGGCCCGCCTACCGGTTTCGGACCCCGGACGGGCACCCGAACGAGGTCTTCTGGGAGTGGGAGCGCTACCGGGCACCCGAGGGGGCCTGGAGCCGCATTCGCAACCATCCTCAGCGGTTGAGCGGCCGCGGGGCGATGGTTCGGCGGATCGATCACGTCAACCTCTTCTGCCAAGACGTGCCCGGGGCGCGGGCCCTCTTCCAGGAGCGCCTGGGCTTCAAGTACAACGAGATGCTCACCACCCTCGACGGTCAGGAGGTAGGGGCCTTCCTTGCCTGCAGCAGCCTTTCGCACGACCTCGGGCTGATCCAGGACGCGAGCGGCGGCGTCGGCCGCCTCAACCACGTGGCCTACTGGCTGGACACGCGTGAGGACGTCATCCGGGCTGCGGACCTCTTGGTCGACGCCGGCTTCGAGCTCGAGCACGGCCCCACCCGCCACGCGATCTCAGAGGCCTTCTTCGTCTACGTGTTCGAGCCAGGAGGCAACCGGGTCGAGGTCTACTCTGGCGGCTACCTCAACTTCGCCCCCGATTGGGGACCGATCCGCTGGTCCTTCGCCGACAACCCCATCCTCTACTGGGGCGGCCAGCCACCCGAGACCATGACCGCAAAGTCCTGGGGGTCGCCGCCGACCCCTGAGCAGGAGGAGGCGAGCCGACGGCCGGGGCCGACGGCCGGGACGGGGTACGCGGCAGGGCCACCACCCGAGGCCTTGCCCCACAGCTGAGATGGATCGATGGCCGTGGCAGACCTGACGAGTCGCGAGGCAGCGCTGGCGAAGGCGCGCGAGCTGGTCCCCGTCCTCAAGGAGCGGGCATCGAGGGCAGAGGAGCTGCGCCGACTGCCGGAGGAGACCTTGAGCGACTTCGTCCAGAGCGGCCTGCTCCGGCTGGTGCAACCACGCCGTTGGGGTGGCGCCGAGCTCCCGCTCTCGGTCCACCTGGACGTCACCGCCGAGCTCGGGCGCGGCTGCGGCTCGAGCGCGTGGACCTACAGCATCTTCGCCAGTCACTTCTGGCAGCTGGCGCTCTTCCCGGAGCCGGCGCAGGAGGCGGTGTGGGGCCGTGACCCCAGCACGCTGATCTGCACCTCGGTGGTCGGCGGCCCGCCACCGAAGCGGGTGGAGGGCGGCATCTACATCGAGGACGGCCGCTGGACCTTCCTCTCGGGGGTGGACTACGCGCAATGGGTCGCCGTCAACGGCGTGCTGCCACCCGAGCACGAGGGCGGCCACCCCGACGCCCGCTTCCTCCTGGTGAGGCGAGGGGACTTCGAGATCATCGACGACTGGCACACCACGGCGCTGCGCGGCACCGGCAGCAAGACGGTGAGGATCCGGGACGTGTTCGTGCCCGACGCCATGCAGGTCTCGTTCGACGCCATGCGCGAGGGCCGGGCGCCAGGTGCCCGGCTCAACCCCGGCCCCAACTACCGACTGCCCCTGATCGCCGCCTGGCCGATCTTCCTCGCCGCCCCGGCGATCGGGATCGCGCGCGGTGCCCTCGAGGCCTGGACCGAGAAGACGCGCCATCGCGTCCACGCCTACAGCCGGCAGCCGGTGCGGGAGCATGCGCTCTTCCACCTTCGGTTGGGCGAGGCCGCGGCCATGATCGATGCGGGACAGGCGCTCCTGCGCCGCAACGTCGAGGAGGCGACGGCGATCGTGGCCGGGGGGGACGAGGTGAGCCGCGACCTCCGGGCGCGCAACCGCCGGGACTACGCTTTCGCAACCCGGCTTTGCGTCGACGCCGTCGAGTTGCTCTTCCTCTCCTCGGGCGGGGGGAGCCTCTACGCCTCAAGCGATCTGCAGCGGTTCTGGCGCGACGTCCATGGCGTCGCCCAGCACGCCGCCCTCAACTATGACGCTGCGGTCAGCGGCTTCGGCCGTCACGTCCTCGGGCTGCCGCCTGAAGGGCCCGACTTCTGAACGACCCCTCGGCCCTGCCGGGGCGCGACGGCGTCGCTACTGCCTCTACACCAGCGAGCACACGTCGGCGCACTCGCGCGCGGCGTAGTTGTCGCCCTCGGCGTACTCCGCTGCCAAGCGCTGGCCTCGGACCACCGCCGCGTCGCGCTCGTAGGTCTCGACCACCCGGGCCCGCCAGCCCGGATCCGGCCAGGTGAAGGGCAGGCGGACGATCTCCCCTGGCCGCCGGACCGACTCCAGCAACCGGAGGGCGGCGGCCAGGATCCGGCGCTGGAGCGCGGGCGCCCCGGGGGGGCCTACCTGGTTCCCGAGAGGATAGTCGAGGAAGGCCACCCGCGGCGGCCGGATCCGCTCGGTGATGTCGAGCGCCGAGGAAAGGCTCACAGTGGGGATGCCCTCACGCTCCAGCACCCGCGCGACCAGTCCCACGGACTGGTGACACGCGGGTCAAAGCGGCACCAGCAGGGCGGCGTCGGCGCCGGCCTCTCGGGCCGCTGCCGCCATGGCCATCGCCGGCCCGGTCACGAGCGCGGTGAGCTTCTTGATCGTGCCCAGGAAGCTCAGATGGTAGGGGGGAGGCTCGCCGACCGTCCCCTCGACGGCGAGCTCGCGCAAGCGCTGGTAAGGGAACACGACGTTCACATCCCGCTCTGCTGGCGCGCGCACCGGGGTCGGATGGGAGGGCACCAGCAGCTCCGGCCCGACCCCAGCGTCGATGCGCCGGAAGCTGAGGTCGTTGGTGCGTTCGAAGGGTGGGTCGCTGGCCAACCGCACCCCGGCGCTGGTGACGATGATGACCCGCGCCCGGGCGAGAGGTGGCGCGAGCGGGGTCAGCACCGGCGGCCCGAGGGTGGCCACGGGCATAGGGGGCAGGTCGGCGGTCACCCGGTTGATCAGGTCCAAGTAGCGCAACGGCTCCGGCTCAGGCATCATCGAGCCTCGCGAGGTCGAGCAGGATGTCCTCTCGGATGGGGGCGCCGACCTCGTCGACGTCGAGCGCCAGCAACCTGCCACTTCCCGGGCAGTAGTAGGCCACCGCCGTCAACCCCTCGTGCAGCCTCCACCTCCCCGGGAGCGCATCCAGCTCGAAGGGACGACGGATGGCGCCGGCTCGCCACGCGGTCGAGCCACGGGCCAGGACGTTGCCGCCGGGGGAGACCACGCACCACTCCCCATCCAGTCGGAGCAGGCGCAGGGCAGGCCCGAGGGGACGACCACCGGCCAGGGGCGCGGTCCCCGGGCGTAGCTCACCGCCGACCCGCTCCCGGCGCATCCGTTCGCGCAGCGTGGCCGTCGCCTCATGGTCGACGCGGCCGTCGACGAGCACGGTCCCGTAGATGCGCCGGGCGGCCACCTCCGAGACCACGCCCTCGCGGACATCGCGCGCCACCGCATCGGGATCGCGGACGAGCGGATCACCGACCCCGCCGCCCCCTTGCCACGAGACCATGTACACGTCGGCGGCCGTCATGGGCAGGCGGCCGGGTTTCGGTCCCAGCTCCTCCCAATCGCCCTCACCGGCCGTCGCCCCGCGCCCGATCCGGTGGCTCACGGTCGCACCGGGCAGCCCTCCGAACAGCCCGATCGAGTTCGGCACCTGGTTGCCGTGCATCATGACCAGAGCATCAGCGGCGGGGACGCTGAGCGTCAGCGCGATCTCGGCGCCGCGCCCACCTCGGCGCCAGCCCGGCCCTCCGCTGTCGCGGTCGATCCTGCGATGGAGGTAGCGGATGGGGGCCACCTGCTCGTTGGTCTCGACATCGGCGATGCCTGGCATAGGGACCCAGGGTGGCCCCCCGGCGTCGATGCCGTCGCGATCGGCGTAGGCACCCGAGCCACCGGCCAGCGGGTCGAGGAGGTGCAGACCAAAGCGCTCGCCGAACTGGTTGATGCCCCCCAGGTTGAAGGTCGCCATGGTCCCCGAGGACACCGCCTGCAGACGGTCGAGGAACTCAGGGGTGCAGCCGATCAGCTTGTTGATGGCCGCGGTGGTGACGTTCCCCACCACCCAAACCGTCTCCACCGTCGCCGATCCGACCGGGGCTGGATGTTGCGCGGTGCAGATCAACCCCTCCGGGGCCACGATCTCCACCGGTCGGAGCACCCCCTCGTTCCAGGCCGTGCCGAAGCCGAGCGTGGGGAGGAGCGCGCCCGCAACACCCCCCCGGAGCCCGGCACGGGTGGCGTTGATGAAGCCCGGCGCCTGGGGGCTTGAGCGGCTGAAGTCGAGCACCAGGGTATCCCCACGCTTGGTCGCGACCAGGTCGATGCGGTAGAGGCGGTTCTCGTGCCCGTCGTGCTCGATGAAGTCCCAAGCGTGCACCTGGCCGTCGGGCATCGCCAGCAGCCGGGCGCGGACGGTCCGCTCCGTCTCTGCGATCATGTCCTCCATCACGGCACGGACGGTGTCGGCGCCGTAACGGCGGAAGAGGGCCGCCATCCGATCGCGGGCGACGTTGATGGTGGCCACGAAGGCGCGGATGTCCAGGCCCAGCGCCGCCGGAAGCCGGCTCGCGGCCAGGACGAGCTCGAGGACGTCTTCACGGATCTCCCCCCGGTCGGCGAGCTTGACGCACGGGATCCGGATCCCCTCCTGGTACACCTCGCGCGCCTTCGGCGACCAGCTGGCGAAGTCCATCCCGCCCATGTCCGTCTCGTGCGCCATCACCCCGGCCCAGGCGACGAGCTCCCCCTCCCAGTGAACCGGGCCGACCATCTGGAGATCGTTCTGGTGGAGGGCACCGACGTAGGGATCGTTCCCGATGAACAGGTCACCCGGGTGCACCACGACCTTCTGCTGGGCGTTGAGGTGGCGGATCAGCCCCCCCACCACCGGTGACTCCTGGGTGACCTGGAAGCCCATGGTCGCGAACGAGCCATCAGGCAGGCAGAGGCCGGTGAAGAAGTCGGTCGCCTCGGTGACGGTCGGTGAACCGGACACGCTCTGGAGGGCGATGCGCATCTCCTCGGTGATCGCGATCAGGCGGTTGCGCACCACCTCTCGGGCGACGGCGTGCAAGCCACCGTTCACGTGCCCACCTCCACGTGCAGGTTGCCGTGCTCGTCGGTTCGAGCCCAGCCCCAGGGGGGGACCGCCACCGTGTGCCCGGGGAACTCGACCAGGCACGGCCCCTCGAGCCGCTGGCCGGGAGCGGGGTTCTCGACACCGTAGACGATGGCTCGGTACGGCCGCTCCGGCGTGTCGAAGTACACGTCCCGAGTCCCCAACCGGAGGAACCGGTCGCCACCGGCCCAGGCACCGACCGGTTCGCTCCGCCCCACCCCGACACCCCGAACCGAGAGCACCTCGAATCCGGCCTCGCGGAAGGCCGACCCGCGACCGAAGAGCATCTCGTAACGGCGCTCGAAGTCCTCGAGCAGGCGATCGAAGGCGGTCGGGCCGAACGCTGACCCGGGCACGTCGACATCGAGGTGGTGGGCCTGGCCCCGGTAGCGAACGGCGCAGCTCAGCTCGACCGTGGCGGGGAGGTCGGGAACGTCGCGCCGGAGGCGTTCGCGCACCGCTCGCGTGACCGTCTCCAGGGCCGCGGCGAGGGTGGCCACCTGGTCACGAGTGGGCTGGACGCCAGGGGGGATGCGGAGATAGGCGGGGACCTCGACCGTGCGCCGGTAGTCGCTGGTGCCGGTTCCGAAGGCGGACTGGGCGCTGGCCGTCGGCGGGACCACGAAGGAGGCAATGCCGAGCTCACGGCACAGCGACCAGGCGTGCGACGGCCCCGATCCCCCGCAGGCGACGAGCAAGAAGTCGGCGGGGTCGTGCCCGCGCTCGATCGTCACCCGGCGGAGCAGATCGGCCATTCGGCTGTCGAGCACCTCGCGGATGCCCCACGCCGCCTGGTGCAGCCCTATCCCCAGCGGCCTCGCGACGTGATCGCGGACAGCGGCCTCCGCCGCCCTCCGGTCCAAGCGCATGCGCCCCCCGAGGAAAGTGTCCGCCCCCACGAGGCCAAGGAGCAGATCGGCGTCGGTCGCGGTCGGCCGGGTCCCGCCCCGGGCGTAGCAGGCCGGCCCCGGCGTCGAACCGGCGCTCTCCGGGCCGACCCGCAGCACCCCGTCCTGAACGGAGGCGATCGAGCCCCCACCGGCCCCGATCGAGCTGACGTCGACCGAGGGGAGACGAAGCTCGACGCCCCCCAGGACCAGCTCGGAGCGCATCAAGGGGCGGCCTCCGATGACCACCCCGACATCGAAGCTGGTCCCCCCCACGTCCATGGTCAACAGGTGCTCCCGGCCCGTCGCACGACCGATAGCGAGACAGCCCATGACCGCCCCGGCGGGCCCGGAGAGGAGGGCGATGACGGGCGACTCGACCAGGGCGGGGGCAGGCGCGACGCCACCAGCGCTGGTCATCACCAGGATCTCAACCGGGAGCGACCGGCACCGCAGCTCCCCGCCCAGCGCCTCCAGGTACCGCCCCATCACCGGCCCGAGCGCGGCGTTGGCGGCGGTGGTGGTCATCCGCGCGTACTCGCCCACCGCCGGTGACACCTCGTGGCTGACGCTCACGAAGACGTCGGCGGCCACGGCCCGAACCAGCTCGCGCAGCCGCCGCTCGTGAGCCGGCTCCCGCGTCGACCACAGCGTGCAAATGGCAACCGCATCGACGCCGGCGGCGATTACCTCGCGAACCGCCTCCCGGGCCTGCGCCTCGTCAAGGGGGACGAGCACCCGGCCCGTGCTGTCCACCCGCTCCCTCACCTCTCGGACCCGCGACCGGGGCACGATCGCCGGCCACCGCCCACGCAGGTGGTAGTCGCTCACCTCGCGCTCACTGAGCCCCAGGACCTGCCGTCGCATCCGGCCGATCTCCATGGTGTCGGCGAACCCCGCGGTGGTGAGGACGGCGGTTCGTGCCGCGTGACCGGTGAGCAGCGCGTTGAGGCCGACGGTGGTGCCGTGGCCGAAGCGGTCGACGCGGCGGCAGAAGTCCCCGACCTCGAGGCCGAACGCTTCCGCCGCCTGCTCGACGGCGGCGATCAAGCCGCCGATGACGTCCGGCGTGGTCGGGACCTTCACCGTCCGCACGCGTCCGTCCGAGGCCCGGGCCCACACGTCCGTGAAGGTGCCCCCCACGTCCGTCCCCAGCCTGAACCGAAGGTTGTCGTTACTCACTACTAAAGAGAGGATTATTGTAAATCCCCTCGGGCCGTCGGTCGACGAGCTCCGTCGGTGCCCTCGGGGTAGGCCAGCTTCATGAGGAGGTCCGCAATGAGCCCGGTCGAGTCATCTCAGGCGCCGAATCGGGCAACGACTCGATTCGGCATCGGCCAAGCCGTGCGCCGCGTCGAGGACCGCCGCTTCCTGATGGGCAGGGGTCGATACGTCGAGGACGTCAACCTCCCCGGCCAGGCCTACGCCGCGGTGGTTCGGTCGCCGCACGCCCACGCCCGCATCCTCGCCGTCCGCACCGAGGCCGCCATGCGCAAGCCGGGCGTCCTCTGCGTCCTCACTGGAGCCGAGGTCGAGGCCGATCACCTCCAGGGACTTACCGCCAGCGCGATGCCGGAGGACATGGGCGCACCTCCAGGCCACCGGACCTTCCGTCCCATCCTCGTGCGCGACCGGGCGCGTTTCGTGGGGGACGGGGTGGCGCTCGTCGTCGCCGAGACCGCGGCCCAGGCGTGCGACGCGGCCGAGGCGGTGGAGGTCGAGTACGAGCCACTCCCCGCCGTGGTCGACCTCGAGGATGCGGTGGCCCCCGGCGCCCCCAAGGTGCACGACGACTGCCCGAACGGCAACGTCGCCTGGACCCTGACCTTCGGCGACCAGGCCGTGACCGATGCCGCCCTCGCCACGGCGACACACCGACTCAGCCTGCGGCTTGAGAACAACCGCCTCTCGGCCAACCCCATCGAGCCCCGCGGCGCGGTCGGCGAGTTCGACCCCGCAACCGGGTGCTACACCCTCCACACCAGCACCCAGAACCCACACGGTGTCCGCCAACAGCTGGCCGCGGTGCTGAACATCCCCGAAACGGCGCTGCGGGTGATCGGCCCCGATGTGGGAGGCGGGTTCGGGATGAAGGCGGATGCCTACCCCGAGGACGCGCTCGTGCTCTGGGCATCCCGGCGCTGTGGCCGCCCGGTCAAGTGGATGGCGACACGCTCCGAGAGCCTGCTCACCGACACCCACGGCCGTGACCAGGTCGTGGTCGGTGAGCTCGCCTTCGACGACGCCGGCCGAATCCTCGGGATTCGAGCTCAGGCCCTGCACGCCCTTGGTGCCTACGTCGCACCGGCCGGGCTGGTACCGTCCGTCTTTGCCCTCCGCTTCATCCCCGGCCCCTACGACGTCCAAGCGGTCCATCTCGTGACGCGCGGCGTCTTCACCAACACAGCTCCGCTCGGCCCCTACCGCGGCGCCGGCCGACCGGAGGCGACCTACCTCACCGAGCGCCTGCTCGACGAGGCCGCCGCCGAGCTGGGCCTGGATCCGGCCGAGATCCGGCGCCGGAACCTGATCAAGCCCGATGCCCTCCCCTACCTGACGGCGACCGCCTACACGTACGACAGCGGCGACTTCCCTCGGGTCCTCCAGCGCTGCCTCGAGCTCGCCGACTGGGATGGCTTCCCCGAGCGACGCGCCAAGTCCGAGCGCCGTGGCCTCCGCCGCGGCCGCGCCATCACCTACTTCATCGAGCAAGGCGGCGTGTTCAACGATCGGATGGAGCTGCGGTTCGACCCCGGCGGCACCGTCACCATCGTCGCCGGCACGTTCAGCCACGGTCAGGGCCACGCCACGACCTACACCCAGATGGTCCACGAGTGGCTGGGCATCCCCTTCGACCGCATCCGCTTCCTCCAGGGTGATACCGACCAGGTGCCGTTCGGTCGCGGCACCTACGCCGCCCGTAGCTCCATGGTCGGCGGCTGCGCCCTGCGCCGGGCGGCCGATGCCATCATCGAGAAGGCAAGGCCCATGGCAGCCGAGCTGCTGGAGGCCGCCGGGCACGACCTGGAGTTCGTCCGCGGGGAGTTCCGGGTGGTTGGGACCGACCGGACGATCTCGCTGATGGAGGTGGCCCGCGCCTTCTACCATCCGATGGGCATCACCGATCGGTTCGGCGTCGGGCTTGAGGCCAGCGGCACCTGGTCGACGACGCCAGAGAATTTCCCGAACGGCTGCCACGTGGCCGAGGTCGAGGTCGACCCGGAGACAGGCGAGGTGGTGGTCGACCGGTACACCACCGTCGACGACGTCGGGCGGGCCATCAACCCGTTGATCTGCGAGGGGCAAATCCAGGGCGGCCTTGCCCAAGGTCTCGGTCAGGCGCTGCTCGAGCACGTGGTCTACGATCGGCAGACGGGCCAGCTGCTCACGGGGACGTTGGGGGACTACGGCATGCCGCGGGTCGACTCCATGCCGGCGCTGACCACGGCCCTCGAGGAGATCCCTTGCACGACCAACCCGCTGGGGGTGAAGGGGGTGGCGGAGGCGTCGACCGTGGGGGCTCCTCCGACCGTGATCAACGCCATCTTGGACGCCCTTCGACCACTGGGCGTGCGGCACCTCGACATGCCGGCCACCCCGGCCCGCGTCTGGGACGCGATCCAGCGGGCCCGGAGGTGAGTCCCTCAGAGCTCGGCCCCGAGGGCGCCAATCGCTGAGGCACGCCTGAGCACCTGCCGCTCAGCCAAGCGCAGGAGGCCGTTGCTCAGGTAGCCGATCACGCCCAGCACGACCAGCGAGGCGTAGATGTCGGGGCTCTGGAAACGACTGCGGGCGAAGACGATGAAGGTGCCCAGCCCACCCGAGGAGCCCAGGATCTCGGCGACCACGGCGGCGATCAGGCTGATCGCCAGGCTGATCCGGAGCCCGACCAGGATGGAGGGGACAGCCGAGGGCAGCACGATCTTGGAGATCATGGCTCGCCGGGAGAGCCGGAGGCTGGCCGCCGCCTCGAGCAAGACCGAGTCCGTGGTGCGGACGCCGTGGACAGTGTTCAGCAGCACCGGCCAGACGGCGGCGAACACGATCACGGCCAGCTCCATCCGCTGCCCGGTCCCGAGGAAGAGGATCAGCACCGGGACGACGATCGAGGGCGGCGTCGCGCGAAGGAACTCCAGGGCCGGGCCGGTGGCGCGTGCGATCAGCCCCGAGCGGCCGATCAGCGTCCCGGCGACGACCCCCATCGCCCCGGCCACCACCCAGCCCACCAGCATGCTCTCAACGGTGATCCTCAACCCGTCCCGCATCGGGCCAGGGCCGGCGAGCTGGCGGAGCGAGCCCCACACCTCCAGCGGCGCCGGGAAGAACACCGGGTTGATGAGCTGAGCCATGGAGGCGAGCTGCCACAGGGTCACGATCGCCGCCGGCACCGCCAGGTACTCGACGGCCCTGACCCCGATCCGCCGCGCGAGCTTCACAGCTCGGCCCTCACAGGCCGCCGCCAGGGCATCACCAACCGCTCCGCCCACAGGGCGAGCACGGCCAGGAGCAGGCCGAGGTTGCCGATCCAGACCACATAGGCGTAGACGCGATCCTGGTGCAGCGCCTGGCTGGACGACACCAGCTGGAATCCCAGGCCATCGGGGACTCCGACCATCTCCGTCGTGACCACCACGATCAACGAGATCGCGAGGCTGAGGCGAAGACCGACTGCGATCGCCGGCAGCGCCGACGGCAGCACCAGCTTCCGGACCACGTCGAGCGGGCCCAGGCGGAGCAGCCGGCCGACCTCGAGGAGGCGCCGGTCCACCTGCGCCACACCCGAGCCGGTGTTGAGGATGACCGGCCAGACCGCGGCATAGGCGGCGACGACGAGCTCAGTCGTGTTCGAGAAGCCATAGATGATGATCACGACCGGGATCAGCGCCACCGGCGGGATGAAGCGGAGGAACTCGATGCTGGTCTGGCTCATCCGCCAGGCGGGGCGGACGAGGCCGATGGCCAACCCAACCGTGATGCCGGTGACGCCAGAGACCACCCAGGCCGCCAGCACGATGGCGAGGGTGTGGGCGGTGTTGGTCCAGAGCGCCCCGGTGCTGAGCAACTCCCAGAAAGCGGGCAGCACGCGGTCTGGC
This sequence comes from Candidatus Dormiibacterota bacterium, assembly GCA_035294145.1. Classification (GTDB taxonomy): domain Bacteria; phylum Chloroflexota; class Dormibacteria; order Dormibacterales; family Dormibacteraceae; genus CADDZO01. The sequence continues at coordinate 13,932 of DATGLL010000225.1, forward strand.
GGCGGGAAGCTGTCGTAGCCGAGCGCCCGTGCGATCACCTCCCAGGCAGCGGTCAGCCCGAGCGGGATGGCCGCCGGGAGGGCGTGACGGCTAACCGCTGGCATCGTCGGCCTCCCGGGCGCGCTCGACCTCAAGGATCCGCTCGAAGAGCTGCTGGCGGAGCAGGGTGAACCGCGGATCGGCCTTGGTGACCAGCTGGTCACGGGGCCGTGGCAGGTCGATGGCAACGTCGGCCACGATGCGCGTGGGCGGCGCCGAGAGCACGATCACCCGATCGCCAAGGTAGATCGCCTCGTCAAGATCGTGGGTCACCAGCACGATCGTCTGCCGGAGCTTGGCCCAGACGTCGAGCAGCGTGTCCTCAAGCTTGAAGCGGGTGAGAGCATCGAGGGAGGCGAACGGCTCGTCCATGAGCAGGACCGCGGGCTCGTAGGCGATGGCGCGCGCGATCTGCACGCGCTGCTGCATCCCGCCCGAGAGGTGGGACGGATAGTCGCGCTCGTGGCCAGTGAGCCCAACCATGGCCAGGGCCCGCTCGGTCCGCGCGGAGCGCTCGCCGCGCCTCAGCCGGCCCTCCAGCCCAAGCTGCACGTTCTTGGCCACCGTCCGCCAGGGTGCCAGGGCGCGCGAGTAGTCCTGGAAGACCAGGGCCATGTCCGGCGGGGGTTCGGTCACCCGGCGGTCGCGGCACCAGACCTCGCCGCCACTCGGCCTCAGCAGCCCGCTGAGGCAGCGCAGCAAGGTGGTCTTCCCACATCCCGAGGGCCCGGCCACGCACACGAACTCGCCCTCGCCGACCTCGAAGCTGAGCTCGCGCAGCACCTCGCGGCGTCCGTTGGCCGTCGCGTAGGTCATCGACAGCTGTGAGACCCGGAGCAGCGGCGGCCGCTGCTCCGGGCTCCCGGTTCCGGCTACGATGATCCCCCCTCGCTCAGACTCAGACCTGCACGATGAACTGCCGCGCCGAGAGGCTCTTGTGAAGCTCGCCAAGGCCTCTCATGGTGTCGATCCAGAACTGGACCTGGGCGACGGTCGGGGAGAAGTCCCAGACCGGGAAGGGGATGTTCTTCACGATCGTTGGCGCGATGCCCGTGTACTTCGCCTCGATGGCCTGGGCGGCAGCGGGGTCAGCCTCGATCCTGGCAACCGCCTCGGTCAGGGACTGCCGGAACCTCTTGAGCGCGTCGAGGTGCGCCTCTGCCCAGGTCCGCGTCGTGCCCAGCAAGGCCTGGAGCTCGTTCGGCCCCAGGTCGTTCAGGTCGAGGATCTTGCGGTCGCCGGCGGCTTCGGCGGCGGCCAGGAACGGCGGGACCAGAAGCGCGGCGTCGATCGACCGCGCCGCCAGGGCCGCGGTCATCTGGGGAAAGGGCATCTCAACCCACTTGATCGTGCGGTAGTCGACCCCTGCCCGTTTCATGAGCTCATCGGCCCCGATCTCAAGGAAGCTCCCACGGGTGGTGAGCGCGATCCGCTTGCCAGCCAGGTCGGACGGCTTCGTGATCCCAGAGTCCTTGCCCGCCACCAGCGCGGCCCGGTCGGGCTTGGATTGCGTCGTGAGGCCCGATCCGATGACCACGTCCAGCCCACCCTGGGCTGCGAAGAGCAGGTCGGGCATGGTCAGCAGCCCCATCTGGGCGCTCCCACTGGAAAGCGCCGGAGGGGTGTCGCCGGCCCCTTGGACCGCTTTCAGGGTCACGGTCAGGTGGTGCGACGCGAAGATGCCGTCGTCAGCCGCCACCCAGACCGGAAGCGGATCGGTGGCAGCGGTGTAGAGCACCGTCATCGACACTTGCTGGTTGGGCGCCTGGCGGACGTTGCTGCCACCGCAGGCGACCACGAGGAGCACGGTCAGGGACGCCACCAGCGACCGCCCCCCAATCCGTCCCTTCATCAGGCTACCTCCTTAGCGTCAGACGCCCCGATGCCATCCCATCGCTCTTCCGCTGGACACGCCGGGACCAGCTCAATCCACCGCCAACGGCTTGAGCCCGAGCATCTCACGCGCCTCCGCCGGCGTCGCTGGCTCACAACCAAGCTCGCGGATGATCCGAACTGCACGCTTGACCAGGTCCTGGTTGGTGGCCCGCTCGCCGTAGCGATAGTAGCTGTTGTCCTCGAGCCCGACACGGATGTGACCGCCGAGCAGGACGGCCATGGTCGTCGCCGGCAGCTGGGCGGCCCCCATGGCGCTGACACAGAACATCGAGTTCGGCGGCAACAGGTCAACCATGAACTGGAGGAACTTTGGCGTGTAGGGCAGAGCCCCTTGGAAGACGCGATCAAGGCCAAACACCAGGTTGACGTAGTGCGGCGGCCGGTCGTAGCCAGCGTTGATCAGCCTGGTGACATCCTGGATGATGTGATCGGGTGACATCACCTCCCACTCAGGCTTGATGCCTTTGTCGCGCATCGCTCTCGCCAGCAGCTCGCACTTCTGCGGGGAGGTGTCGAAGAGGACATCGGTCTCGCTCTTGCCGAACACGAATTGCGTCTGGGCATCGAGCGTGCACATTTCCGCACCCGCCTCGGTGCCCTTGATCCGCTCATCGAAGCTTGTCTCCCATCGGCCAGGGGCATACTCCCGCATCATGTCGCCGCCGAACCCACCACCGGTGGAGTTGTTGATGATGATGTCGCAGCGGCGACGCACCGCATCGTTGATCTTGCGGTAGATCTCCGGGTTGCAGGTAGGCTGATCGTCTGGCCGACGGGCATGGATGGCCGCGATCGCCGCCCCCAGCTCACAACACTCCGCGACGACCTCAGCGATCTCCTCAGGCTGGGTGGGGATGTTCGGGTTCTCCGCCTTGGTGAGAATCCCGCCCGTGGGCGCGACCGTGACGATCACCTTGCGCGGTTCCATCTACGACTCCTCCTCGAGCGCTCCTTGAGCACCCTTGACGGATGGAGCGAGCGCTCCAACCCTCCTCCCTGGCAATCGTCGTCCAGCGCGCCCTCAGTCTCCACGCAGCAGCCACCTCGGCCCGGCCAACGTCTCGACGGGGCAGCCCGGGGCACCGCCCCACCGCGCCCCGGGGAGGCACGTCGAGGAGGGGGCGTTCGCTCTTCTACTCACCACCGAGGTAGGGATGATAGGTAGGACAGGGAACGACGTCAACGTCGCGCGGGCGGCTCAGCACGGGCCACCACGATCGGCGCGCCCAAGCCAGGGGAGCCACCGCTCCACCTGGCCAACCACTGGCCGACCAACGGGCAGGCCAGCTCCGGCTCGCCGTCTATGCCACCACGCGATTGCGGAGCGTTGCGAGCCCCGCGACCTCGACCTCGACCACGTCACCGGCCCGGAGGTAGCGGTCCTGGCCGCTGTCCAGCGCCGTCCCCGCGCCGGTGCCGGAGGTGATGACGTCGCCGGGGCGGAGCTCGATGAAGCGGGACAGGAAGGCAGCCAGCTCCCCAAAGGAGAAGAGCATGGCGGCGGTGGAGAAGGCCTGCCGGAGCCCGCCGTTGACCCGGCAGCGGACCTCGAGGCGATCGACCGCCAGCTGGTCGGCCACGGTCAGCCAGGGGCCGCAGCTCTTGCCGGACTCGAAGTTCTTGCTCAGCGCCCACGAGTACGGCCCCCGATCGATCGTCCCGGCTCCCTCCTGGCCGTCGCGGAGGCTGAGGTCGTTGAAGGGGGCAGCGGCCCAGAAGCGCACCTGCTCCGCGGACAGCTCGCGGCCCCCCTCGGCCAGGACCACGGCCACCTCGGCCTCGTAGTCCAGGTAGCGGGTGCCCGGGGGAGGGGTCACGGTCGCCCCCTGGCCACAGACCAGGCTGGGCAGCACCAAGAACCCCCAGGGCGGCGCCCCGGCCTGCTTCTCCTCCCGCACCCGGCGGCTCACCTCCTCCGCGCTCACCGGCTGCCCCTGCCGGCGCTGGACCCCGGCCAGGTGCTCGGCCAGGTTGCCCCCCGCGGCGAAGATGCGCAGCTCGCGGGAGGGGAGCGGGGCCTCCAGCCTCACCGCCTCCAGGTCGTGGGCGACCCAGCCCGCCGCCCCGGTGGCGAGCGCCCCGGCGGCCGCCTGGGCGAACCCCTCCAGGGCGGCCCGAGCCCTGGCCCCAGCCCGGATCAGCGCCTCCCAGCTGCCCTCCGGGGTCGGCAGCAGGGCCCCGAGCAGCTCCGCCTCCCCAGGCCGCTGGCGGGCGAAGGCGGCCAGGCTGGCGACCAGGTCCACCACCCGGTCCCGGCCCGCCGCCACCACCACCCCCGTCCTCCCGCCCTGGAACCGCGCCATCCTGATCCCCATCCGCTATCCCTCCACACCTCGCGGCTCGGGGCCGCCCTCCGGCCCCGCGAGCCCGGCCATCTGCCGTTGGCGGAGACGACGGGTGGCCTCCCAGTCCACCCCGACGCGACCGTCCCCGCGCCGAGCGAGGACGACCCCGTGCTCCCGCTCCGGCGGCCGCCCCAGGGGGCTGCCGACCCCCCCACCCCCGCCCACCTCGATCACGTGGCGGTCGCCGCGGCGGAGCGGGAAGGAGCCCAGCTTCCCGCTCGGAAAGCTCACCTCCCCGCCCTCGGCGCGGAGCACGGTGACCCGGTTGGGCGCCCCCGCCCGACCCCCGTCTGGCCCCCAGGACGGGCACTGGGTGCGCTCGATCTGGCTGTTGAGGAAGGCCACCGTCAGCATCCGCACCCGCCGATAGGTCCCCGGCCCCCCGAGTCCCGACGCAGACCGTACCCCTCGACCACCGCCGGGAACCCCGACTCCGCCGCCTCGACTCGGGCGTCGTGGGGGTCCCCATCGTTGATGCACACGGTCGCGCTCACCCTCTCGCCCCGGTGGGTCGCCCCCCAGCCCTCACCCCCACGTGCAGGAAGAAGCGGCCGGTGCGCTCGTCGACCCCGTAGGCGTTGGCCGCGCAGAGGTCGGCGTGGTGCCCCGCGATCACCCCCTCCGGCCAGGCCGGCGCCAAGGCCTTCTTGAAGATCGTGTCCCCCACCCTCATGGGCACGGTCATCCACCAGCGGGCGGCGGCCGGCCTGCGGGCGCGGATCACCCGCCCCGGCGGCAGCACGATCCGCAGGGGCCGAAGGGCGCCGTCGTTGAGGGGCAGGAGGCCCGGGGTGGTCAGGCACTCGCAGGCGACCTGGGCCGCGCAGCCGGAGAGGTCGATGGTCATCTCCTCGCCCTCGACCACCCCCTTGCCCCGGATCGGGATCCGCCGGCCGAGGCTCACCCCGTCGTCGTCCAGGAACGACTCGGCCTCGTAGGTCCCCTCCGGGATCCGGGCCACGGCCGCCCGCTCGCTCTGCGCGAAGCTGAGCCGGACGGCATCCAGCACCTCCGCCTCGCCGTAGCGCTCGAGCAGCTCCAGGAACCGCCGCTCGCCGGTGCGGATGGCGACCACCCTGGGCCCGGAGGTCGCCCATGGCCAGCTCGGGGAAGCGCACGTTGGCACGGACGATCTCGGTCAGCTCGCGATCCTGCACCCCCCGCCTGAAGACCTTGACGATCGGCAGCTGCAGCCCTTCGGAGTGGAGGTCCCGGGTCTGGCCGCCAGGCATCCCCCCGATGCCCTGCCAGGACGCCATCGAGGCGGCGAAGGCCACCAGCCGGCCACGGTGAGCGATGGGCAGGGTGAAGACCATGTGGCTCAGGTGGCTGCCCATCAGGTAGGAGTCGTTGGCGAGCAGGATGTCGCCGGGCTCGATGCCCTCGGGGGGGTGGTGCTCGAGCTTGGCCTTGATGGCGTCGGAGAGCCCCCGGATGAACATGGGGAGCCCGAGCCCGATCGAGATCGTCTCCCCCCGACGATCGAAGAGGCCCACCGTGAAGCCCAGGGCCTCGTGGATGATCACGTCGCAGGCGGTCCGCATGAGGTTGGTCCTCATCTCGTCGGTGATGGCGACCACCACGTTGCGGACGACCTCGGCGGTGATCGGATCGACGGCGGCGCCGCTCATCCCCGACCTCCCGGCACGGCCTCCCGGTCCACGATCAGATGGCCGCTCCCGTCGACGGTGAGGCGGGCCCCAGGGGGCACAACGGTGACCGCCAAGGACTCCTATCGGCTCGCATCGCAGCCCGCGCACCGACGCCGGTGCGACAGGTCAGCCGGCGCCAACTTGACCCATAGGCATGAGGTGCGAACCCTGTGAGGGTGATGGAGATGAGCTCGCCATCCTCTCCGCAGGGCCTCCGCCACCGAGAGCTCGTGCTAGCCGCGCAGCCCTCCCGTGAAGCCTCTGATCAACCTGCGTTGGGCGAACAGGTAAAACGCCAACACGGGAGCTAGGGAGATGGCGACCGCCGCAAAGACGACGTTCCACTGCGTCTCGTACTGACCGACGAAATCGTAAACTGCCACCGGCAGGGTACGGTTGTTGATCCCTCCACCGAAGAACACCAGCTGGGTGAAAAAGTCGTTCCATATGATCAATGAACACAGCACCGCGACCGTGCCGGTGATGGGAGCCAGGAGTGGGAACACGATCCGCACAAACGCCTGCAGCTGCGTGGCCCCGTCAATGAAGGCTGCTTCTTCGTATTCTGTGGGAAGGGATCGAACGAACCCCGTGTACAAGAAGACCGAAAGTGGCATCAGGATGCCGGTGTAGAGAAGGACCGCACCGGCCAGGGTGCCGAGAAGCCCAAGATGCCGGAGCGCGACGTAGATGGGCACGATCCCGAGCTGGGTCGGAACGATGATCCCCATGACAAAGGCGATGTAGAGGACGCCACCTAACCTGGGTTCCTGGCGAGCGACCCCATAGGCGGCTAGGGCGCCGATGACGATGAGCGCGAGGACGCTTCCCACCGTGATCACGGCACTGTTGACCAGCGCCTGCCCCATGCCTACCCCTCCGCTGCCCTGCCACGCTGTGGCGAAGTTGCCAAGGTCGATGTGCTGCGGCAGCGCGAAGGGTGAGCTGATGGCCTCGGCAGGAGGTTTGAGGGCGACCACGATCAGCAGGTAGAAGGGGATCCACCAGCCGGCGGCCAGCAGCAACATGATCACCTCGCGAGCCAGAGTCCTTGGCGTGTAACTTGCGAGCTGAGCCATGGCCTTACAGTTGCCTTTCTCGATAGCGGAGAATCGTCAGCTGCCCGAGAGCTACAATGGCCACGAAGAGCGTCATCAGCAGTGCAAAGGCATCTCCGTAGCCGAAGTGCCCAAATATCCAGGTCTGCTCGTACACCTGGGTCGCGAGCGTCTCAGTGGCTCCCGCCGGCCCGCCATTCGTGAGCGCCACCACCTGATCAAAGACGCGCAACCCGAGGACCGCGCTAAACGTCATGCTCACGGTGACCGACGGGGCGAGAAGCGGAAGCGTCAGCGTCCGGACCCGGGCCAGGGTCCCCGCTCCGTCAACCGCTGCAGCCTCGTCTAGCTCATCGGGAATCCCCTGAAGTCCGGCCAGGTAGAACATCATCATCAGGCCCGAGAACTGCCACACCATGACCACAAAGATCATCCAAAGAGCGGTCGAAGGGTCTGCCAACCATGCCCGCCTCAAAGAGCCCAGGCCGATGGCCCTCAACGCTCCGTTCAAGGCGCCGTCATAGGCAAAGATGAACTGCCAGATGTACGAGACCGCGAGCGGGCTCATCGCGACCGGGGCGAAGAAGGCCGATCTGAGCACATTGCGGGTCTTCACTCCCCGGTGCAGCGCAAGCGCGAAGATGAGACCGAAGAGATTGACCAGAACGACGAATGCGGCCGCAAGGATGACCGTGTTGACGAACGCTGTCCGAGCACCCTGATCGTGGAAGAGCTGCTGGAAGTTGCGCAGCCCGATGAAATGAGGGGTGGAGATCCCGTTCCAATCCGTGAAGGCGTACCAGGTTCCGGCGATCACCGCCGCGTAGTGCACCGACAGCACGAGGAGAAGGCCGGGCACCGTCCACAGGAGCAGGGCTCTGCGTCGATGACGGCCCACGGTCCGGAGGCGGAGAAGACCTAGCACGACCGACAGGAGGGATGGCACCGCCCGGTGGCGGCCGCCGACCCGGAGGCGACTCCGTGGTCGTCGCCGGGACGGCGCGCTCAGTCGGTCATGGGGCCGATCTGTCATGGCGCCAACGCGCGTGGTGGGCTCGTCTCCATGGCTCACGCCATCATGAGCTACAGGTGGGCATGGGCACCATCGGTGGTCACGAGCTCCCGCTGTCCCAGGCGCTGTCCATGTTCCTCAGAACCGTGCTCACCGTATCCTGGCCGGTCATCAGGCCCTGCAGCCCCTTGGTGAGGGCTGTCCCAACCGCCGCGTTCGGCCAGATCAGCGTCGGCAAGGTCACGACCTTGTTGGCCTTCAGATAGGGCCCGAACGCGCTATACGTGGCCGGAACCTTGCCCACCGCGGCGTCAGGGAGGGAGACCTCGGCTTGCTCCTCGGCGTAGCGTTGCTGCTGATCGTCCTGGGATAGGAAGTCCAGCAGCTTCATGGCCGCGTCCAAGTGGGACGAATGGGCGTTTACGCTGAACGAGTCGTTGTACTCGACGACGGCTCGGGTGGAGGCGGCCGACGGCCCTGGCACCGGGAACATGGCGGCCTGGAATTGCGGGTTGATCCCCTCGATGGCCCCGATGGCCGCCGAGGGAGCGAGGAACATGACCGCTTGGTTGGACGCCAGGAGGTTGAAGGCTTGGGCGATCGTCCCTGCCGCTGCCCCGGGCTGGAAGCAGCCGGCGGCGTTGAGGGCGGTGAACTCGTCCAGCGCCTCCTGCCATCCCTTGGTGCTGGCGAATGTGGTCTTGCCGGCCTGGCGTTGCTGGTTCCAGCTCGGGTCCGAGGCGTAGACGGTGCTGGCCGCAGGCGCCTCACCATAGAGATCCGGCAGCTGACCAGCTAGGGCCATCGGGATCTTGCCCTCGGCCTTGATCTTGGGGCAAAGCGCCACCAGCTGGGAGAACGTCTGGGGGACCTGAAAGCCTAGCTGGTGGAAGAGACTGACATTGTAGACGACCCCCACGATGCTCATCCCCATCGGGAGCCCATAGAGCTTGTTGCCCACCCAATAGAGGTCATGCGCGGCCGAGGGCACCTTGTGGGCCCAGCTCCGATCAGCGAGGTTAGCCAGGTATCCCGCCTTACCGAGAGGAATGACTGAGAGGTTTTGGCCTGTACCCCCATTTGTGTAGAACACATCGGGTGCATTGCCCGCCTGCAATTGGGTGTACAGGGCTTGGTTGTAGGTGTCGACCGGGGTGTATTGGACGTGCACGGTGATGTTGGGATAGGCTTTCTCAAAGCTCTTCACGAACGGTGCCATCTCATCACGGCCTTGGGCCAGGTACTCGAGCGTGAGGGTGACATGAGCACCACCGCTGCTCGAGGCCAGACTTGCCCCCTGGCCGCAGGCGGCCAGGAGAGCCACCAGCCCCATGGTGGCAACAATCGGTAGGCGAGGGATGTGCCTACCAATAACCTCCCTTAGCCTTTCCATCTCTGTTCCTCCCATCGGTACAGATTACCAATCATCAACCAAATCGAAAAATCGATTTTGATAATTCCTGGTATTTGTTCATTTATGGATGTGAGCATCCTTCTCTTGCGATGGAAGTGGCGGGAATGACTCGGACATGGTGGGCGAGAAGTCACGATTCCTAAAGAACACGTTCGAGCCCTTCTCAGGTGTCCACTTAACCGGTTTCCAGTCCGGCTCGTAGTTGCGGATTGTGCCGGAGTTGAGCTCAATCCGCATGCCACCCGGCTCTCGAAAGTACACATAGTCAATCTCGCCCATACCGTGCCTTCCCGGACCGAACTCAATGGTCACGCCCAACTCCAAGAGAAGGTCCGCTGCTCGCCTGACGTCCTCTCGCTGATCGAGCCAGAAGGCGACATGGCTGATCCGTCCGCTCATCGAGGAAGGATCGGGGACGATGCCGAGATCGTGACTGCGCTCGCAGACGGACAGCATGGCGAAGATACAATCGTCGGAGTCCTCAGATGGCGCGGTCCACTCCATGAGGCGGTGGCCAAGCACGTCGCGATACCAGAGACAGTCGGCCATGATGTCGCGGCTCGCGATGGTGACGTGATCGAGGTAGCGGACGGAGGCCCCGCGGGCAAGGTAGCGCTGGGGCCGGTTGGGGAAGGTCGATCGTAACTCGGGAGGGGCCTGATAGCGCTCGACCTCCCAGAAGACCTCGTGGAGCTGGCCGCCGTAGGGGGCACGATAACGATAGGCGGGTCCATGACCCACGGAGTTCTCGAACCAGCCCAATCCCTGCCCGGAGGCCTCCAAGCGAGCGACCGCTGAGTGCAGCTGCTCCTGGCCGGCGGCGCGCCAGCCGATATGCCCGAGCCCGGGCGCCTTCCCCTCAGTGATCTGGAGGCTGTGGTGGAAGAACTCGCTCCACCCTCGCAGGTAGGCCGACTGCCCATCACGGCACGTCTCCTCCAGCCCCAGCACCTGCGTGAAGAACTCCACTGACTCCTGGGGCCGTGGACTCAGGATCTCGACATGAGCCAGCTGAGAAAGCAGTCTCTCCATATGTCCTCCCTCCAGCGCTAGGACGCGGTCGCTGCCAGCCCAGAGATGGTCGTCTGGGGCTGCGGATCCCAGATGGGCTCCGGACGAAGCTGGGGAAGCACCTCGCGCACGAAGAGATGGAAGGACCGTCGGAAGTACTCATGTGGGCAACCAGGCCCGAAGGTGAACCAGAGCCGCATCTGGGGAACGCCCTCTGCCTCGTACGCCTTGAGTCCCTTGAGCACGGTTTCGGGGCTGCCCACCAGCCAGGCGGCCTGGATGAACTCCTCGTAGCTGCGCGCCTCCCTGGCCACGTCGGCGCCGTCAAGGCCACCGAACCGGCTCGTGTTGCTGCCAGGATGGAAGGTGCGGCCGATCAGCTCGAAATAGCGCCGCATCGGCCCTTCCGCCTCAGCCCGAGCCTGCTCGTCCGTCGCCCCAACGTACACCATCTTCGTGCTCGCCATCCATTGCACACACCATCGCACGGTGTCCGGGGGATGGCCGGCGCCCTCCAGCGCGCTTCGATAGAGACGGGTGGCCTGGCCCATTCGGTCCGCCGGCAACCTGCCCAGCATCACTGGCCAGCCTCGCTCGGCGAAGGCCCTCATGGTGGCATCGGAGTTGGTCGCCCGAGCCAGGTAGGGATGAGGCCGGCGGTACGGTGCGGGCATCACACGACCGGTGAGGCGCGCACGATCGTACACCGTCTCCAGCTCCAAGGGCGGGGCGCTAGCCGTACGCGCCCAGATGCGCAGCATGGCCTCGATGGTCTGATCAAGCGCGTCGCGGCGTAGCTCCGGATCGCGGCCCAACCCTTCGTACATGGCTGGCCCACCCCCGCCTGCGAGCCCGAAGATGACCCGGCCGCGACAGAGGGCGTCCAGCAAGTTGAAGCTCTCCACCAGTCGAACTGGGTGGTGCAACGTGACCAAGGACACGCTCGTGGCCAGCCATGCTCGCTTGATTTTGCCAGCAAGGTGAGCGCCCAAGATGATTGAATCGCCGTAGGTGTTGTAATCGTCGAAGTGGTGCTCGGTGAGATAGATGGTCGAGAATCCCGCCTCATCTGCCTCGACCGCCTGTTCGACGATCGCCTCGATGTTTGCCAGGTCCTCTCGCTCACCAGAGGTTTGGGGAGCAAGATACAGTCCCACATGCATGGCCGTTCACCTTCCTCAAGTACTGGGCGAATTCGGCTAGCCACTCAGCGCGATCACGTCGCTGAGCCGAATGTCGGTGACCGAGCGACCCACACAGATCTGATACGTACCAGGCAGCACCTCCCAGGCCTTTGTCCTGCTCGACCAACGGGAGAAGGATCGTCGGTCCAGGCGGAGGCGAGCCACGGCCGTCCCACGGGCCTCAACCTGCAGCACAGCCCATCCCCTCAGCTGAAGCGGGTTGGGGACAAGCTGCTCCGGCCCCCTGAGGTATAGCTGCACGACCTCCTTGCCTGCTCGGTCAGAGAGGTTCCGCACGACCACCGCGACCTCCACCGTGCTGGGGTCAGGGCCAACCTCGATGTGCATGCTCTCGTAGGCGAAGGTCGCGTATCCCAGCCCGTGTCCGAAGCCAAACCTGGGCTCGATGCCACGGAGATCGAAGTGCCGGTAGCCCAGAGTGGGCTCTGCCTCGTACACGAGGTCGCCATCGACGGGTGTCAAGTCGAACACCTGATAGTCCTGGTCGCGCCTGGCGATCGTGATCGGCAGACGTCCTCCCGGCTCAGCCTCGCCGCTCAACACTGCGGCCAGCGCTGGACCGAACTCCTGCCCTGGGAACCATGTCAGCAGCACGGCAGCGGCCCGGTCTACCCAGGACATGCCTATCGCATGGGCCACGTTCACCACCACCACCGTGCTGGGGTTGGCGGTGCACACGCGCTCGATGAGCTCGACCTGCCGACCCGGTAGTCGGGTAGTGGTCCGGTCGGCGCTCTCCAGGGCGTTGTCTTGGGTTTCACCGACCACCAGCACAACCGCATCGGACGCGGATGCGACCTCGACAGCCCGCGCCAGCAGGTCATCGGGCTCTGGCGCTCGACAGCCCAGATGCAAGCTGTGAGCACGCGAGGGGCCAAACCGCATGTCGACCTCGACGCGCACAGGCACGCCCGCCCTGAGGGGAAGATCGGCGGTGAGGACGTGGGGCCGCATCAGCGCACCCATATCGTCGATCGGTGACCTCTCGCCCTGTCTGATCAGCTCTCGTCCATCGACGAGCAGGGTGAAGGCAGAGGAGCTACCGACGTAGAAGGTGTGCACGGCGCTCACCTCGGGGACGAGCGTCCCGGTCAGGTGGACGCGACCTCGCTGGTTGGCTCCTCCAACGCCGGGCATCTCCCATCCCGGCACCGGCATCCAGACCATCGACCCCCCGGTGCGCGTCTCGCGCCCCACCGGCTCGGTCCTCCCTTCCAGGTAGTACTCGAGAGTGACGCCTGGCGTGGTGCCGTCCGAGGCCATGATGTTCAGCTCGCTCAGCGGCGGCACCTTGGGCGCTGATCGCGCGCCCAGCTCGTAGCGAACCCTCGTGGCGGCACCGTAGCGAGCGACGATGGAGGAGAGCGGGGTGGCCACGTCGTCGGGGAGCGGCAGCTGGGAGAAGGCGCCCCCCTGGAAGCAGGGTGAGGTCGCATTGGGGCCGATCACCGCCAGGGAGCGGATCGATCCGGGAAGGATGGGCAAGAGCCCGCCCTCGTTCTTGAGCAGGACGAAGCCTGCTGCCGCCGCCTCCCTCAGCACCTCGCGGGGATTGGCGAGCGGCTTGGGGGTGGGAAGCGGACCGTCACCGAGCTCGCCAACGCGCTCGGCCAGCAGGAGCAAGCGGTCGACCGCGGCGTCGAGCACCGACTCGTCCACGAGCCCGTCCCGGACGGCCTGTGCCAGTGGCTCGCCGAAGCGCTGGGGACGGCCGGGCCCGGGGAGCTCGAGGTCCAATCCTGCAAGCGCGCTGGGAACGGTGCTGCGCGTCCCCCCGGCGTCTGAGATCACGATCCCATCGAACTGCCACTCGGACTTGAGGATCTGGTTGATCAGGAACGGGTGCTCGCTGCAATACGTCCCGTTCACCCGGTTGTAGGCCATCATCACTCCCCACGCACCGGCCTCAACAGCCATCTGGAAGGGAAGGAGGTATGTCTCCCTCAGCACACGCTCCCCGACCACGGCGTTCATGGTCTGACGGTCGGTCTCCGAGTCGTTGCAGGCCATGTGCTTGACCACAGCGGCGACGCGGCGGCTCTGTAGCCCCTGGATCCAGCTCGCGGCGAGCACCCCGCTCAGCCACGGGTCCTCTGAGTACTGCTCGAAGTTCCTCCCTCCCAGCGGCCCCCGCACCAGGTTGACGTTCGGGGCGAAGATGGCGTGCGCCCCATGACGTCGGGCCTCATCTCCGACCACCTCGCCTACCCTGCGGAGGAGGCCCGGATCCCACGAGGCCGCAAGCGCCAACTGGCAGGGGGTCAGCAGGGACCTGGAGGCCCCGCCCGACTTTGCTCTCACGCCGGCAGGACCGTCCGTCAGATGCAACGGCCTCAGTCCGATCGACGCCGCTCCCCAGGGGGTGGCGGCCCGATGGAGGGTCATAAGGCGCGCCTTCTCGTCAAGCGAAAGGCGCTGGGCCAGCGCTCGGAGCCTTCCGCTGCCGAGGCCAGTCGATCGGTCCACGGCCGGAGTATAGGAGCGGCAATGGGAATTCAAAAATCGATTGTTATGATGTCAACAATCATTTCGATGATGATTGATTTGACGGTCCTCCCGGTGGGGGCCGGGGACGCCGTCACCGGCAATGAGGAGAACGATCGGCGCTCCTCGCCCAGCGGACGTTAGGAGCCACTGGGGTCGGCGGCGCTCACAGCTCCGCCGCTAGCTCTCGGAGCAGGGAGCGCAGCCAGCGATGGGCCGGATCGGAAGTGTGGCGCGGGTGCCAGTACATCGCCTCCGCCACCGGAGGCGTCTCGAAGAGCGGCTCGACCAGCCGGATCTTTGCCGCCTCCGCGAGCCTGAGCGCTAATCGCTCTTGGAGGAGGGCGACCAGGTGCGTCCCCTCGAGCAAGAAAGGCAGCAACAGGAAGCTGTCCGTCGAAGCCTGCACGTGCCGGGGGTTTGTGCTGCCCAGGACGGCTCGATCCGCGATGCCCAGCACCTCGTCAAGGGCACGCCCATAGATGACGTGGGGGAGGCTCAGGTACTGGTCCCGGGAGATCCGGTCGGCGACCCTGTCGTTGCCCTCCCACACCACGCAAACCCATCGGTCGTGGAACAGGATCTCGCAGGGCAACTCAAGGTCGGCAGCGGTGGGGCTGGGCCAGAGGCCGAGGTTGAGATCGGACTGGGCCTTCTCAGGCTCCCCCCGCGTCGAGCGCTGGAGCTGAAGGGTCACGCCCGGTGCCCTCTCGTCAATCCACCGCATGAGCGGTTGCAGCAACAGGTAGGCGCTGTAGTCCGAGGCCACGACCGTGAAGACGCGGGAGTCGGTGGCCGGATCGAAGCGGGGGCGGCGCTGGACCGTCTCCTGGGCCAGCTGGAGAAGGTCTCGCAGCGGCTCGCGTAGCTCCTCTGCCAGCGCCGTGAGCCGATACTCGCGACCGACGCGCACCAACAGCTCGTCCCCGAACATGCGCCGGAGCCTGGCGAGGGCGTTGCTCATGGCCGGCTGGCTGAGGTGGACTCGCTGCGCTGCCCGGGTCACATGCCGTTCGGCGATCAGCGCGTCCAGTGCCACCAGAAGGTTAAGGTCGACTCGCGCCAGGTTCATCGCATCTGCCCGGCTCCAATTAAGAAACAAATTTCTTCTCCGCCATTCTATTGCTCTTATGATCAAGATGCGCAGCCCTCGAAAGGACGGACACGGACGCCAGGCTGCGAGAATGGACCGGCGTGGGATGCCCATCGCGGCCCAAGCCCTCCTGCTGCCAGGCCCCAGAGTCGACGTGAGCAGCGCGATGGATCTACTCCCGCGGCCCCGAATCGCCGTCTGGCGCCGACGCCCGGAGCAGGCGTCCGTATCGGCAGAATGACGGGGGGGTTAGCGTCCACGGAGGCGATGGAGGCAGAGGAGATGGGCCAGCCCGCTGAGACGACCATGGCCCCTGGCTCACTCCTCGGAGATCTCACCGACGAGGGCGGAACGACACGCTGGCCGCGCCCAGAATGGCCCCCAGGACCTTGCTCCGTGAAGACCTTAAGGCTCACGCCGACGGCTCGGGGGCTTGCGGCAGGGCATGGTCGAGACGCTGACGGAGACGAGCGCAGCGCCTCTGCGGGATCGGTTGTGGCGAGCGCAGCCCAAAGTGAGGGAGGGGTCGCAGCGGCGACCGGCTCCGGGCGTGGGACACCCAGGCCGTGCTTCCCGACCAAGAGGTCATGTCGGAGTTCTCCCACGCCAGCTCGCGGTCGTCGGATGGCACGGTGGTCGTCGTCCCCCACCTGCCGCTCGGTGAGCTCCGGGGCTGGGCTCATGGGGCCTGACCTTGATCGGAGCCGGTCGGCAAGCACTCGGTCCGAGAGCGTCCGGTCGGCCCCGGAGCGCGGCTCCGAGCCGAGCGAGAGGCAGGGTGATGATCACGCTCGGGGCAGATGCGCACCAGCGCGTGCCGGGGGCGGTGGCGCGAACCGAACCGTCAGCGCAGGGGGAAGAGTTGGCCCGCTGGGCCGTCGAGCTAGGTGGACCTCGGCGGTGGGGCATCCAGGGAGTTGGGAACTCCGGCTGCGGGCTCGCCCAGCACCCAGTCACGAGCGGCGAGGCCATCGATGAGGTCAACCCGCGGTGGACGGCGCCGGGCCGCAGCGCCCGCACGGTCGGCACGAGCAATCCCCGGGATGCGCCCCCCTCGCAGGGCTGGTCCAGCGCGAAGGCCAAGCCCTCCCGTGGGGAGCCGCCAGAGACGAGCTGGCGGCTCTCGGCCGGCTTGTGATCTTTCACCGGGCTTGTGGCCGACCCCGGCAGGACTCGCCAACCAGATCCGCACCCAGGATGGCAGGGCGTTTCCCCCGAGGCGCCGGTGCGGCATCCACCGCCTCATCGCTGGCCCACTGGCCGGGACTCAGGCCCGTCTCGGCGCTTCGCCAGCCAGGCTCAGCTCGCGGCGTTAGGCGGGCGTGGCCCCACAAGGAGGCGCCGTCTATCGACGGGATGCGGCACCGCCGCAACCGCAGGGACCATCGCCGGCGCAACTTGATCGGACCTCGGACCGCGTCACCCAAGCCCCCGCCTCGCCGGAGAGTTTCCTGGGAGACCGCATCGTCGAAGGCACAACCTGTCGCGCGGCCATCCACTCTGTCCCTTCGTTCGGGGAGCGCAGCGAGGAGCAGCTGGGTGCCTTGCTCCTTCCTCGCTCCGGTTGGCCGAAGGCTCCGCGCAGAACCTCGTGGGAGGTTGCTTGGGACCCCCGGCGAGCACGAAAGCCTTGGTCCGACGGCGCGGATGTGGATGGAGCATCCACCGCCGGTCCGCAGCATCATGTAGGCCTCCAGCTCCGAGAACGCGAGGCTGCGCCTGAGTCGAGAATCGAAGCCGCCGGTGACCGTCCCATCGCGTGCCTCGAGGTAGGGCAGTGATCTTCTTGGGCAGGGCAGCCTCGGCTCCACGACCAGCATGACACGCACGCCGGGAGCACAAACTTCGTCACGGTTCGTCACCGCCGGGCGCGGATGCGCTGATACAGGTTGCGCACGTTCATGGCGTCCACGTCCCCGAAGTTGAACAGGCGCTGGCCGATCGGATAGGGATCGATACGGGGGACGTCAAGCGGCTCGCCCAGCGCTTCATCGAGGGTCAGGCCTCGCTCGACGAAGCGCCCCACCACTCCAAGCCAGCTCTCGATGATCTCCGCCTGCCTGCGAGCGTAACTCCGGTCGCACGGCTCGCCATGGCCCGGGACGATGACCTCGACGTCGAATTGTTCGATCCGCTTGAGCGCTGCCAGCCATTCCCAGGGGTCAGCTTCCTGGATGAAGGTCTTGGTCTCGTGGAAGATGTTGTCACCTACGAACAGCACCCCTTCCTCGGGAACGTGCACCGCCGTCTGTGGCCGGGTGTGCCCAGGCAGGTGGATGCAGTGGAAGCTGTGGTTGCCCACCCGCAGCGTCAGCTCGTCCTCGAACGTCAGCGCCGGCGGGTTGGGCGGGTAGCTGGGGTGGCCCAGCAGCCACACGCTGTCAGGGTCGGTCTGCTTCATGGTCTCGATCCGTTGAGCTGAGGTCATCATCGGGATGAGGTCCAGGTAGCGGGACCGGAGCTCGGCCTGGCCCACTACCTCGACACCGGGGTAGTAGGCGTTGCCCAGGACGTGGTCCGGATGGGGTTCGGTGTTGATCAGGTAGCGGATAGGGCCGTGCTCCAGCATGCGTTCGCGCCAGCGGACGGCGTCGATGGGCTGCTGCGGGGCATCGATCATCACGACCCCCTCGCTGGTCGTCACGAAGCTGGGGTTGCAGCCCCAGAAGTAGATCTCGGTGTAGACGTTCATGTGGAGCTTGCGCATGACAATCACTCTTTGCAGGAGGCTGCGGCTGTCAAATGACTGGTGGCGATGCCTGGCATCAGCTCTGGCCATGCCCAGGGTGGCGGACCGTGCCCGATACTCGCGAGCATGGGGTGGTGCACATGACCGCAGTCAACAGGGCGCTCATCGCGGGCGCTGGCATCGCGGGCCTGTCCGCTGGCATCACGCTTGCCCGTGCGGGCATCGAGGTGTCCTTGGTCGAGCTCGATCCCGACGTCACCGTCGAGGGCACGGGGTTGACGATCAGCCCGGTCGGGATGCGGGCCATCCGAGACCTGGGCCTGGCCGAGGCCGTGCTCGCCCGCGGCGCTGGGTACTCGGACCTGGTCATGGGCGACGCCAGCGGCCGGGAGCTCGAACGGATCCCATATCCGGCCCTGGCTGGGCCTGGCCTCCCCGTCGCGGGCGGGATCCTGCGCTCCGAGCTCCACCGGCTGCTCGTGGACGCCGCGGAAGCAGAGGGGGTCGCGATCCGGTTCGGGGTCGGGGTCGTCGGCGTCGAGCAGGTTCCGGACGGCGTCTTAGTGCGCCTCTCGGATGGCCAAGCGGTGCAGGCCGAGCTGCTGGTCGGGGCCGATGGGCTCCACTCGAAAGTGCGGGAGCTGGCGTTCCCTGACGCCCCTCGGCCCCGCTACACGGGCCAGCGCGTGTGGCGGGTCCTGATCGAGCGCTCGCCGAAGTACCGTGGTCGCGACCACGGCATGTGGTACGGGCCGACGACCAAGGCCGGGATCACCCCGCTGTCCGACCGCACGGCCTACATGTTCGTCCTCGAGAACAGCTCCGACCCAGACCGACCGCCGCGGGAGGCGTGGCCAGGACACCTTCGTGCTCAGCTGGAGGGCTTCGAGGGGATGATCGGGTGGGTCCGGGACACCCAGCTGGGTGACCCTTCCCGGATCGATTGCCGGCCCCTGCAGGCAGTCCTCCTCCCGCTGCCCTGGCACCGCGGCCGAGTGATCCTGGTCGGCGACGCCCTCCACGCCACCACCCCCCACATGGCGTCGGGCGCCGCGATGGCGATCGAGGATGCCATCGTCCTGGCCGACCTCCTCGCCCAAGAAGCCGACCTGGAGGTAGCCCTACACCGGTTCGGAGAGCTCCGGTTCGAGCGTTGCCGCATCGTGAATGAGGGCTCCCTTCAGCTCGGAGAATGGGAGCAGCATCCTGACGCCCCCGATGCCGACCCGGTCGGTCTCATCACTGCCAGCATGGCCGTGCTGACCCAACCGTACCGTCCCACCCCCACGGCGTCGTTGTAGCTCATCGGAAGGAGGCGGATGAGCACACCGAACGTGCCCTGGGTGGTGGTCAAGCACGATCCCAACGGCTGCTCGGCCCTAGCGTCCCCTCGCTCATGCGTCGTACCAGCTCGACGGGCTATGGAACTGTGCTCGAGGGGTAGCCTACCATCGAGGCTGGAAGGCAAGGATCGGGTCCACCTCATGGCCGGTGACGTGCTCGCGCAGCGAGGCACCATCCGCCTCTGAGCCGACGAGGGGGCAGGCGCCCTGCCGCATGACGCCTCCTGGCTGACACCGAGCCGCCGGGCCGGTGACCGCGTCTCGAGGCGGCGCCGCTTGCGCATCTCAACCGCTGATCAGCGAGACGGGGCCCATGGCGCGCCAGCTGCTGGGTCCCCACGCACCTCGGACCCACGCCAGCGCCCGGACAGAATGCCATGGCCGCGGAGGAGATCACCGGTGCCGGGACCAGCATCCCGGTCGGCCTCACCGCCGATCCGACTGCTTCGCAGCTCGAACCCTACGAGACGAGGATCCCCTCGACGTTGTGCTCCCGCTCGATGGCATCCCAGGCCTCGAGCAGCGATACCAGGCGGCTGCAAGATGCCCCGACCAGCTCAGCTTCGTCATGTGGTGCAGCCCAGATGCCAACCCAGCCAGGACGGCATGGAGGCCGTGGCGAGCGCCGCCGGGCGCAGAGCCGCCCCCGGTCTGATGAGCTGCGTGGCGACGCCTCGCCCGGCGCACGTCGCCCCTACGATCACGAGAGAAGCCGAGGGCCGGGGCCGTCCGGCCCTGCCTCCAGACGCTCCCGAGCGTCCTCCTCGAAGCGCTCGATGAAGTCCCGCGCGTGCTCTGGCACGGGGAGCCGGCCGGGCAGCCCGTGGCGGACGTAGGATCGTTCGTTCTCCTCTTTGACCACCGAGGTCCGGATGGCGCCGATGCCCTCGATCCACACCTCCACCATGTCGCCCGGCCGCAACCACTTCCCGATGTCCATGGAGCAGCCCAGACCCACCGTCCCGGAGCCGAGGAGGTCACCAGGGACCAGGTCCTCACCGTCGGATGCGTACGCGATCAGCTCGGGTGAGTAGTAGTGGCGTCGATGCCCAACGTTGCCCTCGAACCAGGTCTCGCCGTTCACCCGGATCCCGCAGCGGGCATCCTCCTCGTTGAACGAGTCAGGGGTGACGAGACAGGGTCCGAGCAGCGTGCAGAAGTCCTTCATCTTGTAGGGGCCGAGGTAGTCCTTGGGGCCCAGGTCGCGGGCACTGACGTCGATCAGGATCGTGTAGCCACCGATGTGGCCCTTTGCCTCTTCGATGGGGATGTTCCGGCCATGCTTGTGCACCACGCAGGCCAGCTCGAGCTCGGGATCCAGCCAGTCGGTGTAGGCGGGGTAGAGGATGGGATCCTCGGGCCCGACGACGGCCTGCGGGTTGCCCTTGTAGCAGGTGGCCGCATGGTAGAAGACGGGCGGCTTCTGGGGACGGCGAGTGCTCATGTGCTCCTCGTAGGTGCTGTAGTCGCGGATGGAGCGCGGCCGAGGCAGCGGGGCCAGCAGGCGCACGTCCTTCCGTTGGAAGACCAACGTCTCACCACGGGGCCCAACGGCGCCGGCATGGTCGCGGGCGAAGTCGAGCGCCTCGCGGGCACGCCGCTGGGCGTGGTCGCCACCCTCCAGGAAGGCGAGCATGTCCGGAGGCAAGAGCACCGCCGCTGCCTCGGACGCGCGCGGCTCACCGCCCTCCGCCAAGAGCGCCGCGTAGCTCGAGCTGAGGTCAGCAACCCGGGCGTCCTCGGTCAGGTCGTTCTCCAGAGCGGCACCGATCCTGCGCACCGGGCCGAACGGTGTTCGAACTTCAAAGGTCACGAGCTTCATGCCTGCAAACTCCTCCTGCGAGCATTAGGGTCGAGGCCCGTCCACGCTCGGCTGGGCGCCATGCAGCCTCCTGCAGATGATCGGTCTCAACCGCTGGTGGCCCTCCTCCGTGCCCCGGCATCGCAACGTGACTCGGGCCGCAGGCCAGCTGGGCCTGAACCGGCCTGGCGTTAGCGGCCAGCTGCGGGACCCCCGCTGGGCCTTCGGCGACCGGCTCCGGTGCGGGTGGGCTGGGGCTGGAGGTTGGCGCCGCCGGCCAAGCTGCTCGACGAGGTCATCCGGCAGGCTGGAGGACACGGTGAGCGATCGCGCGACGCTCACGGCGCGAGGCTTCCCTTGGTGACCTCTTCGCGCGCAAGGCTGCTGATCCAGCAGGTAGGCAGTGCCCGAGCTCCCGAGCGTGACCCTCCACACGCCCTGCTGGCCCCCAGAGCATCCTTGAGGAGCGCTGCAACCAGCTCCCGGTCGAGGGCACAAGCCCCATGCGACCGCCACCGGCCACCTTGACGTCACCGACGGCCTCACACCGGAGCGGTCACGAGCTTGCCCCATCTCGCGTGGTGATGGGGCGTCGGCTGGCCCATGTAACTCGTGGGCCCAAGGTGGGCCTGACGCGGCTCGGCTTCGAGCGCCAGGCATTCGTGACCCAGGGGAGCTTCATGGCGCCGTGCATGCTGCAGGGCCCACGCATGGATGACGCTCGCCCACGAGCGCGTCGGCCAACAGGTGCAGCCGTCGCATCGCATCGAGCTCGTGCCACCGCTTTCGACCCGGCCGCTGCTAGAGACCACGCGCGAGGATCCTACAGCCGACGATGCTCCCGCTCGCTGCTGACCACGGCGTCCGCTGGCAGCGGCCGTCGCGCAGGTCTGGCGTCGACATGGGTGAGGCAAGCTTCGCCCCGCGAAGCGTGTCGGTCAAATGGATCGTGGTGATACCTGGCATCAGCGCTTGCCATGCGCCGCGGCTGTGGTCCTGCCCGATACTCCCGAGTAGATGGAGGAAACGCTCGGGCACAGGGCGAGGGTCGACTCATGGCCGTGAGGGGGAAGCTGGCAGGAGCAGCGGCCAGTCGGCGGGAGGTGGTCAGGCGGGCCAGCGAGCTGCTGCCCGCGCTGCGAGCCCGGGCTCGGAGGGCCGAGGAGCTTCGCCACCTGCCCGATGAGACGGTGGCCGATCTGAGGAGGACGGAGCTCCTGCGCCTCGCCAACCCGGACCGGTACGGCGGCCTGGGGCTCGACTACGACACGGTCCTGGAGGTCACGATCGAGCTGGGGCGCGCCTGCGGCTCCACCGCCTGGTGCTACTCGGTCTGGTCGAGCCACAACTGGCTCATCGGCCTCTACCCAGAGGAGGCGCAGGAGGAGTACTTCGGGCCGTCTCCGGACGTGCTCTGCTCCTCGGCGTTCAACGCTGCGCTCGGCCGGGCCGAGCCGACCGACGGCGGCTACCTGCTCTCCGGGCACTGGGACCTCTCGAGCGGCTGCGACGTCGCCTCCTGGGCGATCCTGGCCGCGGTTACGCCCGACCAGGGGCCCGGTCTCTTCTTGGTCCCTCGCTCCGCGTACCAGATTGTGGACACCTGGTACGCCTCGGGGCTCAAGGGCACCGGCAGCAAGGACATCGTGATGGAGCCGACGTTCGTTCCCAGCCACCGCCTCCTCTCGTACGCGACGATGGCGACGGGGCACTGCCCAGGACGTGCCCTGCACGACCGGCCGAGCTATCGGCTGCCGGTGTTCGCGATCCTGCCCTTCACGATTGCATCACCGCTGATCGGCATCGCCCAGGGCGCCGTGGACGCTTACGAGGAGCGGCTGCGCGAGCGTATCGAGCGCGCCGGCGACTCCTTGCCG
>DATGLL010000226.1:0-2935 GCA_035294145.1 Candidatus Dormiibacterota bacterium
CGCCGGGCCGGGACGGGGAGCTTGCCCGACTGGAACCAGCGGTAGGCGGTCACGGGGTGGATGCCTTGCTCGCGCGCCCACTGCTTCAAGTTCATGGAAGTGGATTGTAGTGTATGGGCGCGTCAGCTGTTGTTAACCCCCATGGCCGGGCAACGGACCACTAGCCTTCGCCCTCGCCCCTCCGGGCCGGGGTGGCCTCACGACCTCGGCGAACGGGACCCGGCGGCCCCAGCCCTATGACTCACCCCCTCAAGCGGGACGCGTGGGCCGGGCGGCAGGCCCATCCGAAGCCCTCAAGCACCACCCCGAGGCCAAGCACCCGGGGTACCGACGGCAACGTCGGCCCGCACGCCGCCTGCGAGGAGCCCTTCCCCACCTGGCAGAGCCCCCATGTCCCCCGAGCATCTCTCCGCGGGCTTGAGCTCGGCCCCGAGTCCAGTGGGTGGCCCACGAGCGCCCCGACGCGGGAGGAAACGATGATCGCCTCCATCGGCCACATGGAACGAGAGGCAGATTCCGCGCAAGGAGCGTGGAAAGCTGGCTTTCCCCTGTTCACCAACGCCTGAGCGCACCACGCCAACCGTATGGCTCGGGTCCGCTAGGTCAGGGCCTGATCCCAGGCAAGCTTTCGGATCTGCTCTGTGGCTCTGAGGCCCGAGGGATCGTCATCCCCGGGCAGAGGGCGACCCGGGCCCGAGCGCCAGCGGCTCAGTGTCCGACCCGACCCGATGGTTGAAGCTGGCCCCAACCTCGATCCCACCTCGCCCTGCGAGCCACGTCGGTCGATACCGAGGCCTGGGTCGGACAGGCCAGACGCCACAGAGCTGCTGCGGCGCGCGCGGTCGGGAGCGGGCGGCCCTCCGCTACCCCCGCCCTGGCCCGATCTCATCCGGCTGGCTCGGGGCCCGAGGGGACGCAGCCCACCCCATGGTCACGCCTGACAGCGCGACCACGTCAGGTCCGCCGGCCGGGATCTTCGGGGGCCCACGGCTACCGTGCGTGGGGGCGGGGAGGGCGGCGGCTCACGATCCCTCGCCCCGCCGTGGCCTATCTGCCGGTGGTTGAGCGGGCACCACGAACGAACGCCCCGATCACCCACAGAACGAGCGCGACCAGGATGGCGATCCAGAGCAGGTTGACCAGTGCCCCTACGGCATGGAAGAGGAGCCAGAGGACGAAGAAGATGACGGCGAGCACGAGCAACGTGTGGATCATGGGACGACCTCCGAACTCCAACGTCCGAGACGCGGCGGGCCAAGCCAGGGACGCCACGCCGCTCCACTGCCGTTAGAGCAATACTCCATATTTTCGCTGAAATAAATTATTACATGAATGATAACAAATAATTCATTGAATTCGATTGGGCTAGCTCTGGAGGCGATCAGCTTCTCCTCCTGTGACCGCAGCGAGGCAGGCAGGGCCCACCCCGATCTGCTGGCCAGCAAAGCGGCGGTGCCCGGCCACCGGTCCCGTCCACCTTCAGTGGGGGCCATCGACGGACGATTCGCTGCTGACGGCGATACCATCTCCATCCCGTAGGGCGATGATGGTGACCAGGGCAGTTGGCCCTCGTAGCCCCTGAGGCGTGCCACCAGCGAGAGGGAAGGGGAGGGGGGTCGCCTCTGGCACATGGCCCCGGCTGCGGTCGGCCGTCTGGTGGTTGAAGAGGCCTGATGCTCGGTGGCTGGGGAGGGTGGAGGCAGATGGGATCGAGTCCTCGGGACCGGGAGGGAGACCCGAGGGAGGGAGGAGGCTCGTCATGCTCGACTATGACGTCGTCATCGTCGGCGGTGGCCCAGCTGGCCTGAGCGCCGGGCTACGTCTGAGCCAGGCTGGGTGCCGAACGCTCGTGCTCGAACGGGAGCTGTTCGGGGGCAACCTGAAGCACGTCGAGAGGGTGGACGACATCCCTGAGTTTGGGGCTCCCATCTCCGGCGCCCAACTCGCCTCGGAGATGGCTGAGCGAGCCGTGGCCAGCGGGGCCCGGCTCGAGGAAACCGAGGTGATCGGCATCGAGACCTACTCGGGCACCCGATGGGTCGCTTGCGACGGCGGCAGGGGCTACTCGACCAGTGTCGTCATCGTCGCCTCAGGCTGCCGCTCAACGAAGCTGGGCCTTCCCGGCGAGGAGCGGTTGCTCGGCCGCGGGGTGATCGACTGCGTGCCTTGCGACGGCGGGCTTTTCCGGGGACGGGTGGTGGCGGTCTACGGCTCCGGCGACCATGCGCTTGCCGACGCCCTGCACCTAGCAAGGCTGGCCTCCAAGGTGATCCTGGTCACCCAAGCAGCGAACCTAGCGGGAAGCGAGCCCTTGCAGAAGCTGGTGCTGGGCGAGCCGTGCATCGAAGTTCGCCCAGGACGCAGCCTTCAAGCCATCTCAGGCGACGAGCAGGTGGAAGCGATCGTCCTCAGCCGCACGGACAATGGGGAGCAGGAAAGCGTCGCCGTCGACGGGGTGGTAATCCGGATCGGGACCACGCCGAACACCGAGTTCCTGGAGGGCATGGTGGAGCTGGACGCGAACGGCCAGGTGGTCACTGATCCCAACCTCGACACGAGCTCGCCGTACGTGCTCGCCGCGGGCGATGTCCGCCGCGGAGCGCAGCCTCGGGTCGGGACAGCCATCACCGACGGGGCCGCCGCCGCCCGCCGGGCAGCCGAGTGGCTCCGGGAGCTGTCCCGGCATGGCGACCGTGCCTAAGGGCAACCAACCCACGGCGGCGAGCCTCCAGAGGGAGGACAAGGCCACGTCGAGGACGGGGGATCGAACCCACCACGAGCAAGCTCCCTGCTGGCCACGGCCCGGGCCCTGGGCTGGATCGCCTGGGAGCCGACCCCACCCACCGACCAGGAGGTGGCCACCACGACGAGCGAGCTGGCCGAGCGGGAGCGCTCCTCCTACCTCTTCCCCCGCCACCCCGGCGAGGCCGACCGG
>DATGLL010000227.1:0-18666 GCA_035294145.1 Candidatus Dormiibacterota bacterium
GTGGCGGCGGTCGGGCTCGACCCGAATCACCCCGGTGCCGAAGGGGCAGCGGTCCGGGGCTCGGCCCTTGCGCTTGCCCCTCGGCAAGCCGACCGGGTCCCCACGAAGCCAGCTTCGTGGGGCGCCCCCGACCCGGCGACCGTCGAGCTTGCCCGCCCGAGAGCGCTGCCAGCGCCAGGAGGCCCGCGTCCTCGATCCCGTTGGGAAGGCTTCCTTGGAGGGGAGGCCGCGAAGCAGGCTTGGCGGGGAGCCCTTGGCGATCTGGGGCCACCAGACCTCGCCCGTCTCTTGATCCACGCACTCGGCCTGCTTGGCCCGGTTCCAGCGCCAGCGGAGACCGGAGCACGACGGCGGCGCTTTCGATACGCCGGACTCGCGATAGGCGTCGAGATCGGCCTTGGGGGTCCGGACCGCCCAGTTGGAGGCGGAGCGCCGCCCCACTGCCGCCGGATGACCTGCCACTGCTCCGGGGTTGGGTCCAAGGCGAACTGGAATGCCTGTAGCGTCCAGCCGTCGGGGGCCGAGGACCTACGCGCCATCATCCTCTCGGAGCACGGCCATCGCCCGCGCCGGGCACCGAGACGGGTCAGGTCTCGGTCACGTCCCGGACCAGATCGTCATCGACCTCGGAGGGGCACCACCAGACGCCGGCCCTGCGCGGCCAGCGCCGCTTCCACGGATTCGGCCCCGAACCGCGCGAGGCGGTCCCGATGCTCGATCACGATCGTGGTCACGGAGGGGTCACGCAGTAGGGCCAGGAACTTCCTCCGTCTCCCATTCAGCGCTGAACCTACCTCGGACGCCACGTCCAACGGCAAGCCCCTCACGGGCCGCCCACTTAGCGACGCGCGCCACTTGCCGGTCCCAGTCGGCCTGCTGATCAGTAGAGGAGACGCGGACATAGACGGCGGTCACGCCGGGCGCTGGAGCTTGGCCTGGTGTGGTCGTGGTGGAGACGAGCAAGCCCGGCACCTCGGTGCCAGCCACGATTACCCTCACCCGCTCCGAGAGATGGCGAGGCGAGTCGCCGTCGGCATCACCGTCCCCGGTCTTCCCACCACCTCCTCTTCGCTGACCTCGTCGCCTCTCAGCGCAGCCCGGATCTTTGGTTGCGTGGGAGGCTCACGGATAGGTGAGCAGAACCGCTTGCACCTCATCCGGCTGCGTATCGAGCAGGCGATACGCCTCAGCCGCGCGCTCGAACGGCAGCCGGTGCGTGATGGTGGTCCTCAGCCAACCCTGGTGCAAGAGGTCGAAGCCCACCTCGGCCCGACGCGCGTGCGACCACCGCGGCTGCAGCCCACTCCCCACGTTGCTCGCCTGAGAGCTGACGATGCGGAGGCGACGGAAATGGAACTCGGGCGAGAGGGTCAGCGGCACGACCCGGGTGCCGAAGAACGACAACACGACCACCGTTCCCTCCTGGCCCGTACACCGGATCGCCGACTGAAGCGCGGCCGGGGAGCCGGTGGCCTCGATGGCGATGTCCACCCCCGCCCCTCCGGTCATCGCCTGGATGCCAGCCTCGGCCTCGGAGGGGTGGAAGGCATGGTCGGCGCCCCACTCCAGGGCCAGCTCACGACGCGAGGCGAGCGGGTCCACCACCGCGAGGCGGCCAGCCGTCCGTCTCGCCAGCTGGGCGCAGAAGCTGCCCACCGTCCCCTGCCCGAACACGGCGACCCGGTCGCCCAGTCGAGTGGGCACGTCCAGCTGAGACGTCAGCGCCACCTCGAGGAGGTTGACGAACACCGCTCGCTCCGGTGCCAGATCGTCGGGTACCCGGGCCACCAACCGGCCCCGGCTCGGAATGGTGAAGACGTCCTGATGGGGATGGCGGCAGAAGACGACCTCCCCCACCTTGTAGCCGGCATCGTCGCCCGCGGCGATCACCTCGCCCACCGTCTGGTAGGCGTACTTCACCGGAAAGCCGAAACTACCTCTCGCGGTCGGCAGCCCCAGCTCCGCCTCCGGGTTGGCCTCCCCGCGGTAGATGAGCATCTCCGTCCCCGCGCTCACGAGGGAGACCCGGGCGCGCACGGTGATCTCCTGCTCGGACGGCTCCGGCACCCGCTCTCCGCGGATCTCCACCTGGCGGGGACCGACGAACCAGAGGGCTCGCGCCGTGTAGCCGCTCATGCCGAACCCCGCCAATGTGCGAGGTAGAGCCCGCTGTTCTTCTCGGTGAAGTACATGATGCCGCGGGCGTCGACGAGAACGTCCTCCACCTGGACCACCAGCCGTCGCGGCAGCATCCCAATCCGCCTCGTTGGATCCTTTGGGATCAGGAACGCGACCTCCGTGACCTGCCGAGGGTGACTGAGGTCATATACCCGCAAGCCAGCGTTGAAGTAGGTGAGAAAGCAGATCTGATCGGAGCTGAACAGGTGGGGGTCGTCACCAGGCATGCTCTGGTTGTGGGGGCCGAACCTTCCCCCTTTCTCGCAGAACGACCGGTAGGGCATGTCCGCCGTTGGCCGGGGAGTCGGGAAAAGGCCGATCAGCTTCGGGTTCGCTGGGTCGGCGACGTCGACCGTCCCGGCGAAGCCCACCGCCTCGTCGCAGTCCTCGGCCAATGCCTCCGAGTTCACCACCGCCAGCCCCCGCCTCGGGAGCGGGACCACAGTATGGCAAGCGAGGTCACTGCCCAGCGGAGGATGCATCGGCAGGCGCCCGCGGAGCGCCGGCTGGGACGGGTCCGAGAGGTCGAGGATGACCAAGCCGCTCGTCCCATAGGGCAGATACCCGAGGTCCCCAACCCGCATCAAAGGCCCGTGCAGCCCGAACGTGGGCTGGTCGCTGCGCTCGCCTCCGGCGACGTGCTGGCCGGGCAGGTGGAAGCGGCCCACCTCGCACGGATGCTCGGGATCGCTGACGTCGAGCGTGACGAGGATCAGCCCCTCGTAACCGGGCATGCGGGCGCTCAGGTGCAGGAGGCCGGTCGAGTCGAACCCGTTGCGGTGCGTGCCACGGTGCCCGGTGCGGAAATGGCCTCTGAGACGAGGGTCCTCTGGATCGTCGAGGTCCCAGATGAGCACGCCCTCCTCGTACGGTTTCGAAGGGTCCCCACCCCAGTGCGCAGGGACCGGCTCCAAGGAGGTCGCCATCAAGGGGGCGCGGATCGTCACCTGCAGTGTCCAGGTGTTGGGGGGACCGGCGACGAACCTCACGAGCCTCGGCAGCTCCGGGTCGGTGACGTCGACGATCGACCAGCCACTGTGCCAAAGATGGCTGACGTACAGGTACCAGCGTCCGCCCGCGACGTGGAGCGCCAGCTTGAAGCCCGGTCGGCGCTCCAGGTCGTGATAGGCGAGCGGCTGGATCGGACCTTCCACCGCCTCTACCCAGTCCACGCTCATCCCATTGGCGCTCCGTAGCGCGCAAGGCGCGATCGCTCACCCTGCCAGGCAGCCAGCCCCACGAGCACCTCGCCGGCCGAGCAGTGGGAGCCCGGCCGAGCTCCCGCCTTCGGCCAACCCCAAGGCATGGCGGGTCTGCCTACGCCTGCAGCGGCCGCTTCGCCGTCTCCGGAACCATCAGCACGACGACGAAGGTCAGCAGCAGGACCGCGATCAGGTAGAGCGACATGGCCCAGGACGCCCCCCGTGCGCTGGCGACCAGGCTGGCGGCGATGAGCGGGGACAATCCGCCGAAGATCGCGGCCGACACCTCACGGCCCACGGCGAAGCCGCTGTAGCGCAGCTTGGTGCTGAAGACCTCGGCGAACATGGAGCCCTGCGTCCCGGCCATGGCCTGGATGATGACACCGCCCAGGCCGACGATGGCGATCGTCGCCAAGACCGTGTCCCGCGTGCCGATGAGCGCGAAATACGGGAACACGCAGATCGCCGCAAGCAGGGCCGAGCCGCCGAAGACGAACCTGCGGCCGAGCACGTCCGACAGCGCCCCAAAGATCGGCGTCACGATCATGGCAGCGACGCCCGCGAGTGTGACCATGAAGGTGGCGGTGCCTGGCGCGAAGTGGATCTGGATGGTGGAGTAGGCGATGATGTAGGTCAGGAACACGTAGGTACCCATCTGGATGCCGGCCGCGAGGCCGCCGATCAGCAGAAGTGACCTCCACTCCTGCGTGACAAGGCCCCTGAGCGGCAAACGCTCGACCTGTCGCTGCTCGACGATCTTCATGAACGCCGGCGACTCCTCGATGCGCGTCCTGATGTAGAGACCGATCGCGACCAGGACCGCGCTGGCGAGGAACGGAATCCGCCAGCCCCAGGCCAACAGCTGGTCGTGCGGTAGGGCCTGCAGCGCGAGGAAGGTGGCGGTGCCCAGGGTGAGCCCTGTGGAGCTCCCAATCGCCCCGGTGCAACCGAACAGGCCACGCCGCCCCTCCGGCGCGTACTCCGTCAACATGACGGACACTCCGGCGAACTCGGCCCCCGTGCCGAACCCCTGGAACAGACGACAGACGACAAGCAGGATCGGGGCCAGGATGCCCACCGCGCTGTAGGGTGGCAACAGACCGATGGCGAAGGTGGCAGCCCCCATCAGCGTGAACGTCACCACCAGGATCGGCTTCCGCCCAATACGGTCACCGAGGTTGCCGAGGATGATGGCACCGATGGGACGCACCAGCTGCCCAACAGCGAAGGTCGCGAACGAGGCAATGATGCCGGCAACGGGACTAACTGTAGGAAAGAACAAAGCTCGAAAGACGAGGGCAGTCGCACTGGCATATATAAAGTAGTCGTACCATTCGATGATCCCACCGACAATCGCCCCAATCATCACTCGCCGCAATGACGAGGAGGCTACGGTGGTCTGAGCGTATGCCGGGACTTCCATTGAGCCTCTCCCTTTTCATCCATTGAACTCCTCATCCGCCTGACAGGGGGGTGGGGACTGTGAACGCTTGTCCTCCTCGCTCCTCGTCGTCACGGCGGTTGATGGAAGGTCGCTGCGGCGCCCGCAGGGAGATCGGATCCTCGCCCTCCCCCTGGGTTGCGAGCTGGCCGCCACGGTCGCTGTCAGCGCTGGTCTCAGCTCAGCCATCAGCTCGTGCTGGCCTCTTTGTCGAGCTCGCGCAGGACGACCTCCCTGGTGCGCTCCAGGTGCTGGCGCACCAGGCGAGCTGTCCCTTGAGCATCGCCGGCCTCGCAGGCCTGGGCGATGGCCCGATGCTCGGCAACCCGGTCGGCGGTCGTGCCTCGGAAGGCAGCCGACATCCGCTGATACCGTTGGCTGTTCTCCCAGAGCATGCCCATGAACCGCAGCAGCCAGGCTGAGCCGCAGTGCTCGTAGATCGAGAAGTGGAAGGAGCGGTGGTCACGGTCGTAGCTCCGCATGTCGCCAGACCGCAGGGTCTGCTCAAGCTGCTGCAGCGCTTCGTTCATGCGGGCGATCGCGGCCCGACTCATCCGTGGCACGGCGAGGTTGGCCGCATAGGGATCGAGGAGCAGGCGCAACTCGTAGGTCTGGAGCAGATCCTCGCGATCGGCCGGCCGGACGCGGAACCCGTGGCGCGGGGCCGCCTCGATCAACCCCGCCGAGGCGAGGCTGCGCAGCGCCTCGCGCACCGGGATCGCGCTCATGCCGAGTCGCTCGGCGGCCGAGTCGGGGTAGATCCTCTCACCTGGCTTGAGCTCGCCCGAGAGGATCATCTCCCGGAGGGCCCGGCTGGCATGCTCCACGAGGGTCGGTAGCTTGGCCTGAGAGTTCCCCGACATCTCGGGCAGAGAATATATTCTATAGAGTGTCGTCGTCAACGGCCGATCTTTGGGAGGCACGGCAATGAGGGCAGCTCGTCTACACGGCCCAGCTGATGTCAGGATCGACGAGGTCGACGACCCACCCGACCCGGGGCCGCATCAGGCGGTCGTCGCGCCGCTGTGGAGCGGGCTCTGTGGGACGGACGTCAAGGAGTTCACCGGCCACGGCGGCAGCGTGGCCGTCACGCCCCATCCCCTCACGGGCGCCTGCCTTCCCCTCATCCTCGGCCATGAGTTCTCCGCCCGTGTCGTCGCCGTAGGCCCGGGCGTGGGCGGCATCGCGGCCGGGGACGAGGTCGTGATCATGCCCTTGCAGCCCTGTGGAGCGTGCGCCGCCTGCCTGGCAGGTCGACACACGCATTGCCCGCTCAAGGCGTGGACAGGGCTCAGCTCCCCATGGGGAGGGTTCGGCGATCTCGCCCTGGTCGAGGCCTACCAGCTGACGCCGCTCGACGGAATCTCGGCCTTGGCCGGAGCGGTGGTCGAACCAGCAGCGGTGGCGATGAACGCCTCGATGCGAGCCGGGATCGGTCCCGGAGACACGGTGTTCATCGCCGGCGCAGGGGCGATAGGAGCTCTGACCGTCATGGCTGCGCGCGCCCTGGGCGCCACCTCGATCTACGTCCTCGACCCGAACTCCCAGCGCGCCGAGCGCGTCGCCGCGCTGGGCGCAGAGGTCGTCCCCCAGGACGAGCCCGCCCGCATCGCCCAGTTCCTTCGCGATCGGACCGGAGGCCTGGGCGTCGATGTCGCCATGGACTGCGCCGGCAAGCCGCAGGCGGTGACGGTGTGCGTCGAGGCGGTGCGGCCAGGCGGGACGGTCGGCGTCCCGGCGGTGCATCCCGGCCCTCACCTGGTCGACGTTCGAAGGCTGACCCGAGACGACCTGACCATCGTCGGTTCGGTTGGATACCACCGGGAGGTCTGGGAGAAGACCGTGCGCATGGTCAGGGCCGGGCTCCTCCCGGTCGAGCGGATCATCACCTCCCGCATCGAGCGGGACCAGATCGTGGAGAGGGGCTTCGCCACGCTCGCGCAGCCCAGCCATGAGATCAAGATCCTCGTCCAAGTCAACCGTTAGGCGACCTCCATGGCCCACAGGCTCCCCTAGCCAACCATTGGCTACCGGAACGACTGGGATCGCGAGAAAGCGCTGTGGAACGGTTGCCGGTCGCCGCTGGCAGCGGCAGGCATGGATCTGGGACGTCCAGCTGGCCATGGCCTCGGCCAGCATGTGGGATGAGATGGGCCTCGAGCGCCCCAGGTGCGCCCCACCGGGTGGTGGGGGCGTGAGCGCGGCCAGGAGGCCAGATGGATCCGGAACTCGTCAGCGGGTCGCCCGACCATGGGAGACGGCTCAAGCGAAACTGGCGCTCCTGGCCGTGGGGAGCGGCATCGCCGACGCGAGGCGGAAACGATGGGTTGACGCGAGGGGGCATGACGCGCCTTCGGGTGCCCATGGCGATGCCGGCCGAGCGCTGCCAGGGAAGCGAGCTGGCGATGGGGGTGCATCCTCGGCTCGCGGGACGGCGCCACCGGCAGCTCAGGGATGGCATCCCGCACCGCCCTCAGACCGCTGACCAAGCTGGGGCCACCTCCGGCCCCTCGCCAACCGGCCGGCGAGAGGTCCGGAGCGGGGTCCCGAGGAGGGGTGGAGCCACGGCTCAGGTCAGGCCCTGGCCGGTCGGCAGCGGAGCCCGAGAAGCGCTGCCGTCGGGCTGGGTGGTCAGGGATCCTCACGAGGCCCCTCCGTCCCGTGCCGAAGGCCGTAGGGGCCGAACCCACGGTGGGCACAACGTCCGGCACCTTGCCGAGGGAGGACTGGTGATGAGCGACGTCATGAACCCCCGCCCCAAGTTCGCGGTCAGCGCGGCGACCACCTACCACTCCTCCTTCGAGGAGGACGTGGCGAGCTACACGCGAGCGGGCGTCGCTGGGATCGGCCTCTGGGAGTACAAGCTGGGCGACGGCAACGACGCGGAAAGGTCAGCTCGGCTGCGCGACGCCGGTCTGGCGGTGACGTACTGCTGGCCGCTGACCCCGGGGATCTTTCCCGGCAACGGCCTCTTCGCCACGCCCAAGGACCCCGCTCAGCGCCTGGACATGCTCTGCGACTCGATCCAACGCTTTGCCCTCTACCGCCCGGAGGCCGTGTGCATCCTGGCCGGCGCTCCCCTGGCGGGCGCGGAGTCCCGGCCCATGGTGGTGACCGCCTTCAGGCGGGCCAGCCAAGTGGCCGAGGAGCTCGGCGTCCGGCTTGCCCTCGAGGTGATCAGCCCGGGCCCGGCGGGCAGCATGGTGGCGACGATTCGGCAGGCGCTGGACGTGATCGAAGAGGTCGGGGCCAACAACATCGGCATTCTGCTCGACACCTGGCACAGCGCCGACGAGCCGGTGCAGGAGATCACGAGCCATCTCGACCGCATCGTCGGCATCCAGGTCTGCGACCGAGCTGATCCGTCGCGGAGCCGGTTCGACCGCGCCCTCCCCGGGACCGGCATCCTCCCCCTCGAGGAGATCATCCGTGCGGTCCACGCCGCCGGCTACGACTCGTGGTACGAGCTGGAGATCTTCTCCGATGACGGCACCTTCGGGCAGGCGGTCGAGAACTCGATGTGGCGGCAGCCGCCGTTCGAGGTCGTGAGCGCAGGCCGCGCCGCCTTCGAGGCCGTGTACGCTCGGGCGACCACCGCTCGCTGAAGCGGCGTCATCACGAACAGGAGGGTCACGGTGGAGACCATCTTCGCGGCAAGAAGGGAGTTCGAGGTCTACGACCTCTCGCAGCGCTTGAGCAACCGGACGACCGCGTTCGAGCCGAACCCGCACCACATCGAGTACCTCCACGGCGCCCTCGGAGTCGAGAGGAGCGAGAGACGCTGGGGGCTCGGCGCGGAGTACTGGCCGGACGGTCAAGCGATGAACGTCGAGACGGTCACCCTGAGCACCCACTCTGGGACCCACGTCGACGCGCCCATCCACTACGGCCCACCGAAAGGCGACCCCATGACGATCGACCGGGTCCCGCTCCGGTGGTGCATCGGCGATGGCGTGCGTCTCGACATGCGGCACAAGAGAGCAGGAGAGGGCATCCACCGTGCTGACGTTGAAGCCGAGCTGAGACGGCTCAGGTACTCCCTCAAGCCATACGACATCGTCCTCGTGATGACCGGCACCGACAAGCACTTCGAGGAGCCGGGCTACGACCAGATGCACCCAGGCCTGAGACGCGACGCCACCGAGTTCCTGATCGACGCAGGCGTGCGGCTGATCGGGATCGATGCCTGGGGATTGGATCGGCCGTTCGAGGTGATGGTCAGAGAGGCCCGCGAGGGCAACAAGGACCAGCTCTGGGAGTCGCACGTCCTCGGGCGGACGAAACCCTACTGCCAGATCGAGAGGCTGTGCAACCTGGACACGATCCCTGTCCCCTACGGCTTCACCGTCATCGCGCTCCCGGTCGTCTTGGAGGGGGCAAGCGCCGGCTGGGCGCGGGTGGTGGCGATCGTTTGGAGGTAGTCCTTCACCAGAGGACCCTAAGGCTGGCTGCGCTCTTCGAGAGATCGGCGGTGGGGACCGGGAGCCGGAGCGCTCGTCGCCCCTTCGGGGGACCCGTCCTAGGCCCAGGCCATCCCACCAGGCGGTGGCTTCCTGCCGCAGAGCATGGCCCCTGCCGTGCTTCAATCCTCAGCGGCGCGTTGGAACCGACGCAGCTCCCAACTCGGGGAGCTGGCGGGCCTCCGGTTCGAGGGAGGCGGAGCTACCGATCCGCGCAGCCATCCATGGGTCCCTTAGCTCAGGAGCAGACCCTCGAGGGAGGGGTGCCGCTCCACCCCGAACTCCCGGATGCCCCGGCCTCCTGCAGGGATTGCGGACGGAGACATGGACTGTCCCCTTCCTGGTCGATGATGGCCAGCAGGTGGCCAAGTGTAGGAGACCAGCCCCACCTTGGCCTCGGAGCATGTGCAGCGGGCCAGCTCCTCCCAGACCCGTACCTCCAGCAGCGCTCCCCGTTGCCCAACAGCAACGCCACAGCGTCATTGGCTCGCAGCCGGCAGCCGCGAGGACGCCCGCAGCACGTCACCCACGCTCGAAGGCCACGGTGACCGGATGACCCGAGCGGCGGCGATGACCTCTGCTCGTAAGCAACCAGGGTGCTCAGCCATCAGGCATCATCACGGTAAGCGCCAGAGGCAGCCAGGTCGGCTTGGCCCCGATGCGAGGGATGGGGCATCCTCGGGGGTCGGCTTTTGCCCGAGCCAGGGATCCGGCCGAAAAGTGGTTACGTCCGGTAGCCAGGAGGGGAGAATGACCGGCACCCCACCAGTCGCGTCATCGCAAGACGCCGGGGTAACGCCCATGCTCGGTCAGCGCGACCCCCAGGTCACGATCTTCGATGGGGACCAGCGCTCCCTGGGGCACGTGGGGGAGCGGCCGTTCCGCGACGAGGACCTCACCGAGCTCTCCGAGGCGAAGTTGGGGCGGCCCAGTGGGCCGCCGAGCCTGCCCTGCCTGGCCCTGCTCCTGCAGACGTACGAGCGGTGCACGGCGGCGGAACGCGGGTTCGAGCTGAGCACGGTCCCCGTGTGTAACGCCCTGGGGGACAGCTCCGCCGCCGACGGCGACCACCGCTGCCTGGCACCAAGGGGCGGCCAGCTGCCCGAATCGCGCCGCGCCCGCTGCTGCCTCGGGCGCCCGCCGGATATGAGCTTCGCGAGCGCCGTCTGGTCGAGGCACAGCCCATCGCCGCCGGCGAGGTGACGTCGCCCACACGCTGGCCCACCGATCACCGCGGGTACGAGCGCACGAACTGCGGTGAGCACTCCCCCGGGGAGCGCCGCTGTTCGGAATGCAACCTGTTCAACCGCAACCTGGGCCTGGACGGTACCTCCCCGGACTGCGATTGTCCCATCGTGCTGGCCGAGCTGCTGACTGTCGGGGCAGCGGTGGAGCGGCCCCCGGGGGCCGCTCCACCGCTCGTGATCAGAGCCTGTCCAGGCTTTACGCACGCCCCAGGCTCAGGAGGTAGGCACCGGCGGCTAACCGGTTCTCTACGTCTTGCTCCCCGCATCCAGTATTGCTTGGATATTGTTCAACCCCTTTTGAACGTAGCCTTGGAATGTGTTGACTTCCGCGATATATTTCTGAGCTTCGCTGGAGTAGCTACTTGCCGGCCCCTTCACAAAGTTGTCCGCGTCGGGACCGTCCCAATTGCTCTTGTCCTGCAGCGTGGCCAGATACCCTGCTATGGTGTTGTGATAATTGGTGGCCTGCTCTAACTGCTTCTGCAGCTGCTGCAGCTCTTGTTGAGCCTTCGTGCTCCCTATCACCTGCGTCCCATAGTCGACACTCATTCCTGAGATCGCACCTCCATCGAGATTCCATGGCTTGCGTAGCCGACTCGACGATCAGTTCGAGCCGGCATTCAAAATGTTCTGGATAACGTTCTTGGCGTTCTGAGCGTTTTGATGGAGATTGTCGAGCTGTTGCTTGTAGGT
This sequence comes from Candidatus Dormiibacterota bacterium, assembly GCA_035294145.1. GTDB lineage: Bacteria > Chloroflexota > Dormibacteria > Dormibacterales > Dormibacteraceae > CADDZO01. Next base: position 11,222 of record DATGLL010000227.1, read on the forward strand.
CCCACTGGCGTTCACATAGTCTTGAGCCCAGATCATCCTGAACTGGTGCGCGATTGGCCCCTGCCATCCCTCCGCATCATTGATGCTCTGCAACTGGCTTCCGATGGAGACGTTCAAGCTCTGAGCGGCTTCGATCTCGCTTATCAGCTTATTTGCCGTGTCCAGCGCCTCTTGGGTGGCGTGCACCGTTGTGCCTGGGCCACCGCTAGATCCGCCTGAGCTAAAGGCAGGGACGGGCTTACTCGCTGCCATCAAAACTCCTCCAGATAGCTGCGTTTTGCAGGCAATATAATGGCATCAAGCTGGCATTGTGCAAGCCCATCTAGCGGACAATCAGCTCGCCTCCGCAGTGGCCACCTGGATCAGTCGCACCACCCCCCGCTGCACGAGATAGCCGCGGCCTGGTGGCCACACCTCCCGCCGCCCCGGCAGCCGCGGGTTACCCAGCAGTGACGCGTCCATCGAAGGGTCGGGGTCCAACAGCAGCCCACAGCGGTCCTTGGTCACCAGCGGCAGCCACCCCCCGTAGGTGCGATGGGCTGCCCGGTTCTCCATCCCCACCACCACCCGGAGCCCGTTCTCCCGCCCCCGCTGCACCAGCCACTCCAGATCGGCCTGGTTGCTGGGCAACTCCTCGGCGTCGTCAATGACGATCACCGCCTTTGATTCCTCACCGCTCCGCATCCGCTCGGCCAGCTTGGCAGCAGCCTCAGCGCAAGCCTCCGGTCCCACGGCGCTGCTGCGCCAGATGCCTAGCCTGGCCAGCCGGCTGTGTGAGCTGCCCGCCAGCAGGTACAGGCCAGGGGCCTCCTCGGCCTCAGCCAACGACTGGGCCAAGGTGGCCAAGGCCGTGGTCCTGCCGCTGCCTCGGGGCCCGGTAACCAGCAAGTGACCCAGCGCGAGATCGATCGTCACCGGCTTCAACTCCTCGTCGTCCAGCCCGATCACCGCCTCTAGCGGCTTATGGGGGCTCGGCAACCTCGCCCTCGCCACCAGCTTGGGCAGCAGCCGCACCCCGGGTGGGGGACTGGCCACCGGCTCCGGGCCCCATCGAGCGGCCAGAGCCGCAATGGCCCGAGCCTGGCCGCTGCCCGAAGCATCCTGACCCACGACGGCGCACTGCACCTCGTAGCCCCTCTCGGTGAACCCCCGCCCTGGCGGCAGGTGGACGTCACGGTGCAGGGCCCGAGGCACGCCCAGGACCTGGTAGTCGTCGTCGCTGGCCTGGCGCAGCACCAACCGGCGGCGTACCAGGCTCATCAGGGAGGACATGCCGGCCGGCTGGCGATCGCTGGTGATCACCCAGCCAATCCCCAGTGCCTGGCCCTCGGCGACCAAGCTCCTGACACTCTCGGTGGCAGCTCCAGGCGGATCGCTGAGCCCGTTCTGGAAACCGGTGTAGCCGTCCAGCAGCACCAGGATCCAGGGCAGGCTGGGATGTCGGCCATCACTCAGGTACTCGGCCAGGCTGGCGGCCCCGGCTTCGGCCAAGAGCGTCTTTCGCCGCTCCGCCTCGACCTGGAGCATGGCCAGCAGTCGGAGCGCTCGTTGTGGCTCGTCCCCGGCCACCACCGCCCCACAGTGGGGCAGCTGCTCCACGCTCTTCAGTCCTCGGGTGGCGAAGTCCAGGCCGTAGAGGTGGAGGCGATCGGGGGAAAGGGCGCAGGCCAGCCCCGACGCCAGGGTGCGCAACAAGGTGGTCTTGCCCGAGCCGCTGGAGCCGAAGACCAGCATCGCCCCATCCTCGGCGATGCTGAACTCCAGCGGCGCCTGTCGCTGGCCAGCCGGGTCGTCGAGCAAGCCAATCACCGCTCCTGCTCTCGCCACCTGATCACTGCTCGGAGCTGGCAACTCCTGCAATGGCAGCAGCGCCGGTAGCGCCGGCAGCCAGGGTCGCCGAGGGGGCGGCAAGCCCAGGCGTCGGTTGACCGCCACCGCGGTGCGGACCAGACGCTGGAGATCGGTCTCTCTGTCATCGGCATCCCTGGCTGGCTCCGCCCCTCGGGGCTGCGGCATCCCCAGCACCAGGTCCTTAACCACCAGGGATTGGGCGCCCCGGCGGCTCGGAGTCCGGCCACCCACGTAGCCGGCTTGGAACTCGACCGGCCGGCTGGGCCCCACCCGGGCAAACGCCCGCCCAGGAGGCAGTCCGGGTCGGGCAGCATCTCGTGTGCCCACCACGTCCTCGCTCTCCGCCTCGTCGCTGAAGCGAAGCGCGACCCTCAGGTTGGTGTTGGCCCGAATCTTGCTGCTGATCACCCCCGCCGGCCGCTGAGTGGCCAAAACCAGGTGAATACCCAGGCTGCGACCGCGCTGGGCGATGTCCACCATTCCTTCTACGAACTCCGGCAGCTCGGCGGTCAGAGCCGCGAACTCGTCGACCACGATCAAGAGACTAGGAGGCGCCTTGTCGGGCAGTTGGCGTTCCAGATCGACCAGATCTTTGGCTCCGTTGCGACGCAGGATCTCCTCGCGACGCTTCAGCTCGGCCCGCAAAGAGACCAGGGCCCGGTTGACCAGGTGACCGTCCAGGTCGGTGACGAAACCAACGGTGTGCGGCAGCTCGACGCAGTCCTTGAAGGCCGCTCCCCCCTTGTAGTCGACCAGAAGGAAGTTCAAGCTCCGGGGCGAGTGGCAGGCAGCCAGGGATGCCACCAGGGACTGCAACAGCTCGCTCTTGCCCGAGCCGGTCATCCCCCCGACCAGGGCGTGGGGGCCGTCCAGCCGCAGACTGACCCGAAAGACCTGACCCGCCTCCATCATGCCCCAGGCGGCGGCCAGCACCCTCTCCTCTGGATTGGAGCGGTCACGGATCCACTCGCCGGCCATCCAGCTTTCCAGATCCTCGGGCGAGCCCAGCACCTCCAGTATGCCCACCTGGCGGGGGATGCCAGCCACTCGGCTGCGAACCCCCACGTCGCGCACCGGCGCCAGGGCCAGGGCCAGCTCCAGAGCGAAGTCGGGTTGGATGCAGTCCACGCCTCCGCCCAGGCGGCACTCGCCAGTGGCCGGGACCGTCAGCTCAAGCTGCGGGGCACCCGGAGGGATCCCTACCACCGCCCCACACTGACCGGGCAGGCGTTCGGCAGCCTCGCTCACCCAGATGACGTAGACGCCGACCTCCGGGCCCTGCTCCAGGAGAGTGGAGACCGCTCCCCGGGGCAGCTCGACGGCCTCGTGGAACAGGGCCACCACCACCGGTCCTGGCGCGGCTTTGGTGCGCTCGCCGGCCTGGCGCTGAACCACCAGGTTGAGCAGCCGGTCGAGCAGACCGCGAGCCGCGATCCGGTCGGTCACCAACAATGGCTGGGCGATGGGGTTCGCCTCAGAGTGAAGGTGGGGCAGCCAGCCTAGCCAGGCCCAGCCGTCCTTGAGCTGAGATGGCACCGCAGCCGCCAGCACCAAGTCCTGAGGGCTGTGCAGGGCGGCCAGCTGGGCCATCAGCCAGCGAGCCAGCCCTTCCACCAGCCCCAAATCGCCGCTCAGGCCGAGGACCCCGCACCGGCTGAGGGATACCGTCATCGGCACCTGGGGCAGGCAACGATAACGGTCGAGGATGGCCGATACCTCCTCGAGTAACTTGGGCGAGCCCTGCTCTGGGACCTGCAGATTCGGCGTTTGCGGCTGGTCCCACCAGCCCAGACGCAAGAGCAGCCAGTCCTCATCGCCAGGCCGGCGCTCCCACAGCCTGGGGTCCAGACGGCGGGCCCGATCCAGCAGCGTGGGGGCGTCGGGGGCCAGCGCGCAGGCGTGGTCGATCTGGGCCCGATGGGCGGCCTTCAGCTCACCCTCGAGCTCGCGCAAGCGAGCCAGGAAGCGACGGACCGTCCGGCGGTAGGCCAGGTGGCTGGGGATGGTGGTCTCAGCCAAGGAAGCGATCGCCATCACCGGCATCATCAGGGCGAAAAGCACATATGCCGGATTGTGGTAGAAGACCAGCCACACTGCGGCGAAGACCGTGGGCACGATCAGGTAGCTGATAGGTGGGCGGCTACCCCTCTGCTTGACCGGGACTTCCTTGATCTGCAGCAGCGGGCTTTGCCGCACTCCGGCGATCCGAGGGGGCCGGTTGAAGAGCAGCCGTCCCCCGGCCGGGGTGAGCCGTGGGGAGGGTACCCGGTCCTCGGTTGGGGTCTGGAAGACGCAGAGGGTGGCGCCCAGGCGCAACACCTGGCCACACCCCAGGCCGGTGGACCGGTTCAGCGGCTCGCCCGCCAACCATGCCGGCTCGGATCCGCGAGCCTCGAGGCTCAACTCGCCCCCAGGGCCCACGTGGATCTCGATCCCGCCATTTATCGATGGGTCCTGCAGCCCAACCTCAGCGTTGCCGCCTCCGATCGAGTGCTGACCGAGCCCCAGACCCCGTCTGAGGCCAGCGGCAGGACCGCTCACCACCACCAGCTCGACCGCTGGAACCTCGGGAGGCGCGCAGGCCATCTGGTCGCTGAGCAGCACCCGATCGCCCCAGCACAAGCCCGCCTTGGACAGCTCTTGGGTTGGGGGCAGCCACTCTCCGGTTCGTCGGCACAGCAACCCCAGCCCTGCCGGCCCCAGACCCAGGTGCGCGGCCAGCCCGGTGATCAGGTCAGCGACGGTGTGGCCAGGTTGAAAGTAGACCGCCACCTCACGGCCAGGCCAGCCGATTGACTCGACCACCAGCCGCAACTCCACGTCGCTTGAGCCTAAGACCCACCCCACCTCAGATGGGCGGCCAACCCACGGACAATTGTGCAACCCGGCGGAAACCGGACGCCGATTCCGGATCAAAGCGGACAGCTGGTCGCAGGGACCGGTCCGGCCCGGACAGGCGGCGCCACGGAGATCAGTGGGGACCCTAGTGCTCCCGCGCGGGTGAGGATCCCGCGAGGCCGCCGAGCCATCCCGACGCCCGATCCGGCGCCGGAGAGGAGAGCGTTGAGTGACCACCGACGACCTGCGCGCGCTGTTGCCCAGGCTGAAGGAGCTCCACCACCGCTTCCATCGCTTCTTCCCGCCTTCCCGCACTCCGAGAGCCGGGCTCGAGCCGGGCGTGCCTGATTGGGCTGACCTGCCCATCGCGCGCAAGAACGCCGAGAGCCTGGCCGAGAGGGCCTGGGTGGGGTGCTCGCGCTGGACGATCGAGGAGGACCTCGAGCGGAGCGGGGCGAGCTGGGGCTGGACCACGACCAGGCCACCCTGAGATCCCCATCGGGCCCCGTTCCGGTGGGGTGCCCCTGACCGAACCCGGAACCACCACCTCACGCTGGTGCTGCTCGCCCTGGCGTTCGTGAGGTCGGTGCGGCGCGGGGGTAGCCGGGGCATCCCGGCCAGCGTCCCGGAGGTCCGCCGGCTCCTGGAGGTCGTCCTGCCTCCCGTCACCTGGACCCCGGAGCAGGCGATCGCCTGGTTCCACCAGCAGCGCGAGCCCAAGGCCGAGGCCCAGCGCTGCCACCGGCAGAGGTGGTTACGCGAACACCCACACGATCCCGGCTAACCCGTGCTGTAGTGCTAGGCGTGCGATGTCATGGCCCGGAAAACGGCCCAGGGCCACCACCGGCGTCTCACCCCCGTGCCTGGGCCAGCCCTGCCATCCGATCGAGGACCATCCGTGCCTCGGCCACGATTCGCTCGATCAGGTCCGCCACCGACGGGATGTCGTCGATCAACCCCACCACCTGGCCGGTCGGCAGGACCCCGGCCTCCAGACGCCCCTCCACCAGCGTTGCCCGGGTCAGCATCGGCGCGTTGGCCGCCATCAGCATCTGCGCCCAGCTCAGCTCGCGGGAGCGCCTCATCTCCAACCCCTCGCGCACGAGCGCCGCTAGCGAGCTCCCCGTCAGCTGCCGGAAGCGCAGCGCGCTGGCCACCGCCCGCCCCAGCCGCACCGGCGCCACCCCCCGCTCCAGCCGCTCAACCGCGGCCGTCCGGATGACACGCTGAGGCAGCCCATCGATGGCGCGGGTGACCACGGTGTCCTGGACCGTCTGCTTGAGGTACAACTCCTTGATCGAACGCTGTACCGGGCTCTCCTTGGTCAGGAGGAACCGCGTCCCCATCGCGATCCCCTCGGCCCCGTAGGCGAGCGCCGAGACCAGCCCTCGCCCATCGAAGTACCCTCCGGCGGCGACCACCGGGACGCCGACCGCATCCACAATCTGCGGCACCAGCAGCGAGGTCGGTACCGAGCCCGTGTGCCCCCCGCCCTCCGCGCCCTGGACGATCACCGCGTCCACGCCCCACTCCACCACCTTCTGCGCGTGCCGCAGCGCCCCCACCGTGGGCATGTTCACGATCCCCGCCGCCCGCAACCGCTCCACCAGGTCCAGGCGAGGAGCCCGCCCGTAGCTGGCGACCTTGACCCCCCGCTCGATGAGCAGGTCCACCACCCGCTCCACCTCTGGATGGTCGGAACGGAAGTTGACCCCAAAGGGCCGGTCGGTTACCGCCTGGATCTGGTCCAGCGACCGCTCCAGCTCCTCCAGGCTCATCGTCGCGCTGCCCAGGATGCCCAGCCCCCCGGCGGCGCTGGTGGCCGCCGTCAGCCTGGCGTTGGCCACCCATCCCATGCCGGTTTGGACGATCGGGTGGCAGATCCCCAGCAGGTCGGTGATCCGTGTCCTCAGTTCGGGCATGGCCACTCAGAGCCCATCCCATCCCTCCACACGGAACGCGTGTCCCCCGACCGGGGGCTGCCGGCGGCACACCGCGTCACCACGACGCCAACGAACCCAGGGCCAGCCGGCGAGATGTCGCGGCGCGTCCCGGTAGCCAGGACGGTGCTGATCCCAGAGGACCGCCCACCGCTCAGGAGGTCGGCCAGGGTTCGGAACGATGCCGGGCGGGCTATCTCGGGAGCGATCATCTCGCCCTGCAACCGAGTCAGGAAGCGACGAGGGCCAGCCGAACTGCTCGGTGGAGGGCTAAGGGCTTGTCCGCCCCCGAGCTGCGGCGGCGCGGCACGGCCAAGAGGAGCCAGGGTCTCGAGGCGTGGGCGAGCGCCCCCCGCGTCACGTCCCGCCAGGTCACCCGGTGCCCGGGAAGGAACCTCTCTTGACCGGCGTGAATCGGCGGCCGCCCATCTCCGCAAGGCGCCACCCAGGCCACGACCTCCAGGCCAGCCGCGAGCAGGTGAGTGCCCTGGCTCTCCATCTTGGGGCGCAGAGGTGTCCGGTGACGATCGTCCATCGCCCCCCAACCGGCGAGTGGACCGTCGCCGTGGGACTCCACGGGCGGCCGGCGCCTCCCGGTCAGGCGTCTGCATGCTGTAATATTGCAATGATTGTCCTGTTAGTGCAACCGGCCGGGGTGGCCGATCAGTGGCGCATGGGGTTAACAACAGCTGACGCGCCCATACACTACAATCCACTTCCATGAACTTGAAGCAGTGGGCGCGCGAGCAAGGCATCCACCCCGTGACCGCCTACCGCTGGTTCCAGTCGGGCAAGCTCCCCGTCCCGGCCCGGCGA
>DATGLL010000228.1:0-16693 GCA_035294145.1 Candidatus Dormiibacterota bacterium
GCGAGGCGGTCCCGATGCTCGACCACGATGGTGGTCACGGTCGCCTCCCGCAGCAGGGCCAGGAGCTGCCGACGCTTCCCGCTCAACGCCGAGCCGATCTCGGTCACGATCCGCCCGACGGCGCGCCCCTCCTGGACCGCCAGGTGGGGACACGCGCCACCTGACGATCCAGGTCGTGACGCTGATCCGCAGAGGGCACGCGAGCGGGCGGTCACGCCGGGGCGCCCCCAGGATCAGGTGACCGACCCGCCGGGCCGGGACGGGAGGCGTGCCCGAGTGGAGCCAGCGGGAGGCGGTGACGGGATGGAGGCCCTGCTCGCCTGCCCACTGCCTCGAGCTCGCAGAGGTGAATGGTGAGCGTGTGGACACGTCAGCTGTTGTCGACCCTGCGGCGCGCTCGAGGAGCCGGTCAGGCAGCCCCGCCTCCGGGGCCAGCTGGAGGGCTGGTCGCGCGATCAGGTGGTGGACGAGATCCTCCGCCAGCTGCCCGGCATCTCCCCTTCGAGGCCCACCGCCTGGGCTTCGACAGCGACCACAGCCCCGAAACCCCAGAGGCCGGTGGCCCCCAGCCACGCCGCTCGACGGGGTCGTGGGCATCGCGATCGGGGCGAGCGATCGCATCCTCTCCTTGCGTCGGGTGCCGTCGGCGCCATCCGTACCGACCCTATGCCCCCTCGCCCGGTCGTCGGATGGGCCGGGCATCCGCCCCTCGGCCCCTCCTCCAACCGTGGGCACGATCAGCAGCCAGCTGGGAGCTCCATCGGAGCCGCCACCCAGGCTGGCAACGCCGAGGTCAGCCGACGGTCCATCAGCCCCCAGGGGACCGAGCCTCGTCGAGGACGCGCAGGGCCAGGGTAGAGATGGTCGCGGCCAGCAGGTCCTGCGGATCGCGAAGATCGAGACCGCACAGCTGCTCCAGCCGGCGCAGCCGGTACTTGACCGTGTTCACGTGCACCGAGAGCGCACGGGCGCAGGCAGCGACATCCCCTTTCGCGTCCAGGTAGGCCTCAAGCGTCCGACGCAGGAGCCCGCCGGTCCTGGCATCGTGCTGGAGGGCTGGCCCCAGGCGGGCGCGAGCGAACTCCACCAGCGAGGCGGGGCGACCGGACTCCAAGAAGAGGCCCAGCACCCCCAGGTCGTCGGCGCACAGGCATTGTCCGCTCCGCCCCAGAGCCTGCACCGCTCGCAGGCAACGGCTGGCCTGCTCGTACGAGGTGGCCAGCTCGGATGGGCAGCTCGCCGGCGACCCGATCCCGGCCGAGACGGTGAGGTGAGGGGCCGTCCGATCGACCCGCCGTTGCAGATCGGCCACCACCCGACGCAGAAGCCCCAGCGTCTCCGGTCCCTCGATCGGACAGATGGCGGTCACCCCCTCCCCACCGGTATGGCGCAGGGAGCCGGGGAGCGCCCGCGCGATGCCATCGCCGATCAGCTGCAGCAACCGCGCCCGCAAGCGGTTGGCAGCCGCTTCGCTGAGGGCCTGGTGTCTTTGGTAGCTGCTCCAGCCATCCAGCCCAACGGTCAGGACGCGATGCTCGGCCCGGAGGTCGAGGCCATAGTATCGGGCCCGCTCGACGACGCGCTCCTCGGACTCGTACCTCCGGTGAAGGAGGTCGAGGGCGAAGTCCGAACGCAGGCGCTCCTCGGTCTCGCGCGCCACCCGCTCCTTCACGATCTCCAGGGCAAGCACCGTGGCGGCGTGCTCGACCGCACGGAGATCGAGGTCGCGCGAGGCAGCCCCGCCCTCGGGGACGGTGACGTACCCCAGCAGCTCCTCCCCGATCCGCACCTGGCCCACGATGATGCGCCCTCCCGGGACCGGGAGGCTGCAGGCAGGACGGCCAGCGAGCATGGCCGAGAGGCGACGTCGGAACTCAGGGTGGTGGAATTGGCTCTCAAGCTCGGACCCGGGCGGCGAGGGTGAGGCGCAGACGAGCCGTCCACCGGCATCCCAGGCCGCGGTAGGGCGCTCGATCAGCTCCGCGAGCGCGCGCACGACCTCCTCGAACCCCGAGCCGGTCAGTACCGCCGCGGTCAGGCGGCGATGGATGTCGTGTGCACGCTCCAGAACCGTGCGCTGCCGCTCCAGCTCCTCGTTCAGGTCCCGCAGGCGGGCGATGGTGACCTGCTGATCGTCGAGCAGCGTCGCCAGCCTGACCGCCACCGCGGCCTGGCCGGCCATGGTCTCGACCACCGCCAGCTCCTCGGCCGAGAACTCACGTGCCGTCCGGCTGTAGCCGTTGAGGACCCCGATGACCTGGCCCTGCACGTGCAGAGGGACCGACACCATCGCCCGGTAACCGAACTCACGAGCCAGGCCGAGCCAGGGCGCGAAGGAGGGGTCGGCGGTCACGTCGGGAACGACCACGGTCCGTCCCTGCTCGAAGGCCCGGCGGGTGGGCGCACCGGCCAGGGCATCGTCCTCGACCGGGAGCAGGAACAGGTTGTCGAGCCGCTCAGCGTACCCATCGGGAAAGTTGAAGGCACCGGCGAGGTGGACGTGCGTGCGGTCCTGGTCCGGCAGCACGATGGCGCAGAAACTGAAACCGGCGAGGTGGGAGAGATGACGGACGATCATGTCCAGGGTCTCTCGGAGCGGCCGCTCGCCGGCCAGGCTCTGGACGACCTCCTGGAAGACCGCCTGCAGCTCAGGCGGGGAGGTGACGTCCACGGAAGGCGACGACTTATCCCCGTCGCCAATTATCTCGCGAGCTTTCATCGAAAGCGACAAAGAGTAGGGTAGCGGCCGGGATCGATAATGGCCATCGGGAGGTTGCCATGATCAAGCCGATCCTCCAGATCTATCCCGTGATCCCAGCTGCAGACGAGGCCGAGCGGGCGGCGCTACGGCCGCTGGGACGGAACGTTGAGCGGTACCAGGAGGCCATCCAGGGCACCTTCGACCTGGTCAAGGCAGCCGACGAGCTCGGCTTTTGGGCGGTGTCCACCATCGAGCATCACTTCCACTCCGAGGGGTATGAGGTGGGCCCCAACCCCGGCCTCCTCAACGCGTACTGGGCGGCGATCACGAAGCGAGTCCGGGTGGGCCAGCTCGGCTACACAATGAGCGCCCAGAACCCGATCCGGGTGGCCGAGGAGGCGGCGATCCTCGACCACCTCACCCAAGGACGCTGCTTCGTCGGCTTCGCCCGAGGCTACCAGGCCCGATGGACCAACGTCCTGGGCCAGCACCTCGGAAGCCGTGCCACCCTCTCGCCCTCCGGTCGCTCCGCGGAGCAACAGGCCGCCATGGACCCGGAGGTGCTGGCGGCTCAGGTCGCCGACGACCGCCGCAACCGTCACATCTTCGAGGAGCAGGTGGACATGGTGCTCGAGGCCTGGGCGCAGGCCAGCATCGAGCACAACTCGGAGCTGTGGCAGATCCCCTACCCCTACGCCACCGGCATCGACTGGGGCATGCGGGACGCCACCTCCCGGCTGGGGGCTCCAGGCGAGATCGGGGCCGATGGCCGGGTGCGTCGGGTGAGCGTGGTCCCGGCCCCCTACACCCGGCCCCATCCTCCTGTCTTCGTGGCCAGCAACGCCAGCCAGGAGACGGTCGAGTACTGTGGGCGCAAGGGCTTCGTGCCCACCTACTTCTCCGGCATCGGGCGAGCCGGCAAGTTCGGGCAGGCCTACGTGGACAACGCCCGCCGGGCAGGGCACGAGTTCGCCCTGGGCCAGAACCAGGCCCTGGTGCGCTGGATGCAGATCGGTGAGACCGAGGCGGAGGCCCGCCGAGCCATCGCCGAGTGGGACGTCGAGATCTACCGTAACCTCTACTGGTCCCTCACCCCCATAATGCCCTACGATCCCAACGATCCGGTCCAGTCGGTGCTCGACTCCGGGCTCTGGATGGCGGGGACCGTGGAGCAGGTCACCGAGCAGTTCGTGCGGCAGTGGCGTGAGCTGCCCGCTGAGTATGTGGTCCTGATCTTCCACTACGCGCAGATGCCCAAGGAGGCGGTGATCGAGAACATGCGGCTCTTCATGGAGCACGTCAAGCCGGCGCTGGACGAGCTCACCGACTACGCCCCGGCCATGGCCGGCTGAACCGGGATCGACGCAGTCAGAGGCCAGGGAGCTCGGCTCCGCACGTGAGAAGGAGGAGGTGGTCGTGAAGCTGGGGTTCGCTCTACCACATCTGGGGCCACTGGCAACCAAGGACAACATCCGGATGGTCGCCGAGGAGGCGGAACGGCTGGGGTATGACACGCTCTGGACCAACGAGCGGGTCCTGGTTCCCCTGCATCCGAAGACCCCCTACCCCGGCAGCCCGGATGGCAAGCTCAACCCCGAGTACGAGCGGGTGTTCGAGCACCTGAGCGTCCTGACCTATGCGGCCGCCTTCACCAGCCGCATCCGCCTGGGCGTCAGCGTGATCAACATCCCCTTCTACAACCCAGTGATGCTCGGGCGGCGCATCGCCACCATGGACCACCTCTCCGACGGACGGATCGTGCTGGGCGTCGGGCTCGCTTGGTCAGAGGACGAGTGCGACGTCAACAACGTCCCCTTCCGGGAGCGCGGCCGGATCGGCGAGGAGTGCATCGAGGCCCTGATCGCCGTTTGGGGGCCGGACCCGGTCGAGTACCGGGGCCGCTACTTCACCATCCCTCCAAGCATCATCGGCCCCAAGCCCGTGCAGCAGCCGCACCCCCCGATCCTGGTCGGAGCCTTCGTGCCCCGGGCGCTGGACCGAGCGGGCCGGCTCGCCAACGGGTTCACCGGCTGCTGCGCTCCGGTCGACGCGCTGATCTCGATGATGGGCGCGGTCCGTGAGGCGGCTCGCGCCCACGGCCGGGATCCCGCCAGCCTGCAGATGGTGATGCGCTGCCTGGTCACCATCACCCCCCACCCGGTCGAGGACCCCAACCGTCCGGTGGCGGTCGGCTCCTGGGAGCAGGTCCGCGAGGACGTGATCAAGATGCGCGACGCCGGGGTGGACGAGGTCTTCTTCGACCTCGCCTTCCAGCCCGACAACACCGACCAGCAGACGCTCATGCGCTACCTGGAGCGCTTCCGGGGCATCGTCGAAGCAGCACCAGCGGGCGTCTGACCCATCCCCCTCGAAGCCCGCCGGCGGCCGGGCACCCGGCCGCCGGTGGGCGGCACCCTGGCCCCAGTCGTCGGCGCTCCCCGGCCTTCCCTCTCCCGGTCCCATGTCTCACAGAGCGGAATCAGTTTCCATCTCCCGGCGACGGATCGACGATAATGGACGCACGTCGTCACATCACGACGAGACGAGAGGAGAGGAACAGCAACCATGAGTGGAGGGCTCGCAAGGGCGGCCTGCGTGGCCGCATCGATCCTGGTGGCCGCCTGCGGCGTCGCTGGCAGCCAATCGGCGACGGGGACCTCGGCCAGCGGCACGCCGATCCGGATCGGCGTGGTCACGGGCCTGACCGGCACCTATGCGCAGCTGGGCGAGGCCCAGCAGAACGGCGCCCAGCTCGCCATCCAGGAGCTGCACGGCAAGGCCGGTAACCATCCCATCTCAGTGCTGGTCCGCGACGACCAGATCAACCCCAACCTCGCGCTCACCCAGGCCAAGTCCCTGGTGCAGGTGAACAAGGTCGACTTCCTCACCGGCTGTGTGTCGGCCGCCACCACCGTGGCGATCAACCAGGTCGCCAAGCAGGCCGGTATCCCCTACCTGGGCACCTGCCAGACGGAGGCCTTGAACCGGCCGCCTGACTTCGGGCCGACCACCTTCCACATCGCCCCGCTGCCCTCGCAGGACGTCAACGCGATCATGCCCTGGATCTGCCAGAACCTGGGCAAGCGCATCTACTTCCTGCAGCCGGACTACGCCTGGGGGCATGAGCAGTACGACGCCGAGCAGAAGGCGGCTCCCGCCGACGGCTGCACGATCGCCGGGGTCACCTTCGCCCCCCTCGGCACCAGTGACTGGACGCCCTACATCCCGAAGATCGAGGCGGCCAACCCCGAGGTGCTGATGATCGGCATGGCCGGCAACGACCAGGTCAGCTTCCTCAAGCAGGCAAAGCAGTTCAACCTGCAGAGTCGGATGAAGCTCTTCCAGTTCCTTGAGGACCTGAGCTTCGACGAGCAGATGGGCTTCGACGTCATCTCCGGGACCTACGGCGCCACCAACTTCTACTGGACCGTCAAGGACCCCGGCACGCAGAAGTTCGTCAAGGACTACGAGAAGGCCTACGGCAAGCCCCCCAGCGGGTACGCCGCCTACGTGTACAACGCGGTCATGCTCATCGCCAAGGAGGTGGCCGCCGGTCACACGACTCCATCGCAGTTCTCCAAGGCCCTGGCCGGATCCCGCTTCGACCTGGCCGAGGGGCCGGAATCCATCCGTGCCTGCGACCACCAGTCCTTCCAGCCCACCTACATCGTCGAGGGCCTGACCCAGGACGAGGCCGCCTCCAAAGGTGGCTCCGCCAGCTACGGCTACCGCTCGATCGTGCGGACCATCCCCGCCAGCCAACAGCAGGCGCCGAGCTGCTCGGAGCTGGGGCTGTCGTGATCACCTCCCCACCAAGGCCAGAGCGTCGGCGCGCTTGACCTGCCCACCTCCTCCCGATGCACCTAGTCGTCAACCAGATCTTCACGGGGATCGTCAGCGGGGCGGTGCTGGTCCTCCTTGCCCTGGGCCTGAACCTGATCTTCGGCTTCATGGAGATCATCAACTTCTCGCACGGCGCCTTCTTCATGCTGGGGGCCTACATCGGCTTCTACTTGCTGACCGCGTTCGGGAGCTTCTGGTGGGGGCTGGCCCTGGTACCCCTCCTTCTCCTGCTCCTGGGCGCCATCGTCGAGCGGACGCTGATCAAGCCCCTGTACCGACGGAGCGTCATCGACCCGCTGCTCCTGACCTTCGGGCTCACCTACATCGTCACCCAGCTGGTCGAGATGATCGCGGGCAAGCAGGGTGAGACGGTGAACGCCCCCTCCCAGCTCAACTTCCAGCTTCCCCTGGGCTTCACCACCTACCCCGCCTACCTGACCTTCGTAGCGGTGCTGGCGGGCCTGATCGTGCTCGGGCTGTGGCTGTTGCTGGAGCGGACCAACCTGGGCCTGATCATCCGGGCCGGCATCCGCGACAGCACCATGATCCAGATCCTTGGCGTGAACTTCGATCGCTTCCGGGCCTTGGTCTTCGCCCTGGGGATCGCCCTGGCCGGGGTGGCCGGCGTCCTCAACTCCCCGATCACGGGGGTCTACCCGGAGATGGGCAACGACATCCTGATCACCGCCTTCGTGGTGGTGGTGGTGGGCGGGATGGGCAGCTTCTGGGGCGCTGTGCTCAGCGGCCTCGTCATCGGGGTGCTGGTGTCGCTGACCACGCTCTTCGCCAGCGTCTACGCCTCGATCGTCCCCTTCGTGCTCATGATCCTGGTCATGACCTTCAGGCCGCGCGGCCTGCTCGGTACGACGTGAGCGCGACCCAGGCCAGCCGAGGACTGCGTTCCGAGCAGCAGCGAAGGCCCCTCCGGTTGCTGCACCTGCTCTGGCGAGGCCAGGCCTGGAACCAGCTGGTGCTGTTGCTGCTGCTCATCGTCGCGCTCTTCTTCCTGGTCCCCGACCCGAGCTTGGCGGTCGAGGTGCTCATCTACAGCCTCTGGGCGATCAGCCTCAACCTGCTCCTCGGCTACGGCGGGCTGGTGTCGTTCGGCCATGCCCTCTACTGGGGATTCGGGGGCTACGCGGCCGGGCTGGCCCTCCTCCACGTCACCGACAGCCTGTGGGTGGCTCTGGGAGCCTCCATGGTGCTTTGCGGCCTGCTCGCCCTCGGCTCCGGCGTCGTGTGCCTACGCCGCCGCGACGTCTACTTCTCGATGCTGACCCTGGCGTTCGCCCAGCTCGGCTACTTCATCGCTTTCGAAGCCCGTCCCCTGACCGGAGGCGACGACGGGCTGGGCAACATCCCCACCCCACCCTTGGACCTGCCCGGGCTCTCCTTGGAGATGCACCCGATCCGAGACCCACTGCCCTACTTCCTGCTCTGCGCGGGCATCCTCTTCCTGGCATTCGCTTTCGCCCTCCTGTACACGGAGTCACCTCTGGGCCGGGTGCTCCAGGCCATCCGGGAGAGCGAGGAGCGAGCGCGAGGCTGCGGCTACAACACCCGGATGGTCCAGCTGATCACCTTCACCGTCTCTGGCCTCCTGGCTGGCCTGGCCGGCGGCCTCGACGCCATCTTCAACGGCCTGGAGGGGCTCCAGCCCTACTGGTCGTTGTCCGGCCTGGTGGTCATCATGGTCATCCTCGGCGGCCGGAGCACGCTCTTCGGCTCGGTCCTGGGGGCGCTGGTCGTGCTCCTGCTCGAGCACTACCTCAGCATCTTCTTCGGGGACTGGCCGCTGATCGTGGGCGCGGTGTTCGTCGTCTGCGTCCTGCTCTTCCCCCAGGGCCTCTGGGGCCTGGTGCGGCTCGAACCCTTCGGCTCCTGGGGAGCGGTGGCCTGGAGCCAGCGGCTGCGAGCCCGATGGTCGCGGGGGCCGGGATCGTGAGCGGCTCGGAAGGCAGGGCGACGTTGCTGCGCTGCGAGCAGCTCGATCGCTGGTTCGGGGGCGTTCACGCCGTGGACCACGTGGACCTCGAGGTCGCGGCTGGCAGCCTCCACGCCATCATCGGCCCCAACGGGTCGGGCAAGACCACGCTCTTCAACCTGATCACGGGTCACACCTCGCCCCACGGCGGCCGAGTATGGTTCGCGGACCGCGACGTGACCGGCCTTCCCTACCACCGGATGGTGCGGCTGGGGGTGGCCAAGTCCTACCAGGTCACGACCGTCTTCCAATCGCTGAGCGTCTTCGAGAACGTCCGCATCGCCGCGCAATCCGCCCGCTGGCCCTACACCTTCTGGCTCCCTGCCTCCCGTCTCCGCGACGCCAGTCGGCTCGCCGAGGAGACGCTCGAGCGGGTGGGGCTCCAGGATCGGCGTGCCGAGCTGGCCGGGAACCTCTCCCACGGTGAGCTGCGCCACCTGGACCTGGCCATCGCCCTCGCCACCAGACCGAGGTTGCTGCTGCTGGACGAGCCCACGGCAGGCATGAGCCCGACCGAGACCGAGGCCACGGTGCAGCTCATCCAGAGCCTGCGCCGTGACCTGACCGTGGTCCTGATCGAGCACAAGATGGACGTGGTCCTCCGGATCGCGGAGCGGATCACGGTCCTCAACTTCGGGGTCAAGCTCTTCGAGGGGACGCCGGAGGAGGTCCGAGGCCATCCCCGGGTCCAGGAGGTCTACCTCCAGGGGGCGCTGTGAGCACCGTCGACGCCGACCGCCCCCTTCTCGAGCTCGACGCCGTCCATGCCTACTACGGCCTGGCCCACGTCCTCCAGGACGTGTCGCTGGAGGTCCGCCGGGGCGAGGTCACAGCCCTGCTGGGCCGCAACGGGGCGGGCAAGACCACCACGCTGCGCTCGGTCATGGGCCTGGTCACCGTCCGTGGGGGCGAGATTCGCTTCGACGGGGAGCCCCTCACCGGCCGTCCCACGCATCGCATCGCCCGATTGGGCATCGGCTACGTGCCCGAGGACCGACGGATGTTCCCCGGCCTCAGCGTTGAGGAGAACCTCCGACTGGCGGCCCTGGGCCGTGGCCTCGACCGCGACCAGAGCCGAGCCGGCTTCGAACGGGTCTGGGAACTCTTCCCAACCTTGCGTGAGCACGCACGTCGGGAGGCGGCGAAGCTCTCCGGCGGCCAACAGCAGATGGTGGCGATCGCACGGGCGTTGATCGGCAGCCCCCGCCTCCTCCTCATCGACGAGCCGACCCAGGGCCTGGCCCCGGTCGTCGCTCGCGACATCGCCCGAGCCTTGGTCGACGTCGCCGCCACCGGGGTGGGCGTGCTGCTGGTCGAGCAGAACGCCATGCTGGCGCTGGAGGTCGCCCGTCGAGCCTACGTGATGGACGAGGGCCGGATCGCGGCCGAAGGCCCTGCCGACCGGATCCGGGAGGACACCGAGATCCGCTCCCGCTACCTGGCGGTGTAGGGGCACAACGGCGGGCCTGGGCAGCCCGAGCCGCCGGCGCCTCACCGCTCCGCCATGGGCGGCACGACCCGGCTGAGGGACGGTCGCAACCCTCGTCGGCCGCCCCACGAGCCTCCGGCTCCGACCCTCGAACACCAACCTCATCCTCGCGGCCTTCCTCCCGAACCTCTTTCCCCACCAGCCCGCTTCGGGCGTCCCGACTTCCACGCTCGCCTTCCCCAAGGCCCCCACCCATCCATCCCGAGGCCGTCCTCCGCCAGGCGAGCAGCGCCGGCTCGCCTCTGTCGTCAACCTCGAGCATGCCCTCCCCTCCGAATGCGGCCAGAGCCTCAACCTGGCCCCGCCCAGCCCTCCCTTGAGAGGACCACCGGCGTCGAACCGTCGTCGAGGGCAGCGTTTCCCCAGCGCCCCCGGCTCGCCGAAGCCCATCGGCTTCCCCCGGGTGACCAACCCCCTGCGCCCGCGAGGCCATCGAGCCCTTCACCGGCCACCCCCGCCAGGCCTCGCCGCGGCCCAGGAGGTGACCTGGGGAGCTCAGGCCTCCCAGAGGGCGAAGACCCGCACCGGTGAGGCCGTGCCTCCGACGAAGCGCAACGGCACCACCATGACCCCGAACCCCTGGTGCATCGGGATCTTCTCGATGTTGTTCACCACCTCGGTGTGGTTGACGAGGTACTCGGCGTGGGCGCGATGGTTGGGATAGGTGAGATCGGCCGGGTTGTCGGTAGAGACGGCATCGGTGAGCACGTTGACCACGCCCTGGTCGAGGATCCAACGGGAGGCCTCCTCATCCAGGCCCGGGTACTGGCTCACGTAGGCCAGCGGATCCCCCCAGAGCTTGGCCGCTCCGGTGTAGTAGAGCAGCGTCCCCCCTCGGGGCAAGCGCTCGATCCCCGCCTCCTCCATCGCCCGCCGCACCCGGCCTAGGGTGATGTGGGTGCGAGGGGGCACATCGGAGACGTCGATCCAGGCCCCTTCCGTGAAGCAGAGCTCGATCGGGAACTTCTCGATGGTCAGATCTGGTCGATCTGGGTTGTAGTGGTAGACCGCATCCATGTGGGTGGAGTCGTGGTCACAAAAGGCGATGCCCTTCACCGCATAGCCCCGGAAGGGGGTGTCCCCCAGGCGCATCCTCGACTCCTCGTGCGTCAGGTGATCCCACATCGCCACCTTCATGTGGCCGGGGTAGACGGGGATACCGGGGGCGATCTCCCGGGACAGATCGAGGACGTGGAAACGCTTCCCGAGGAAGCTGACCTCGGCCAACTCCCGATAGGTCCGTGGCTCCTGACCGATGGCCATGGCGGTTCCCTCCTGGTTCAGGCTTCGACGGGGGCCGGACGCTGGCCCAAGAAGAGCCGGGCCCGCTGGTTCTCCTCATCCTGGGGAAGGCGGTCGGCGAGCCGGCGCAGGTCGGCCTTGGCCTCCGGGCCCAGGGTGCTGGCATCGGGATAGTTGACCTCGATCAAGTTGCCGGCTGGGTCACGGAGGTAGAGCTGCACCTGGCCGCCGGGGAGCTCGTTGAGATGGTGAGCGAAGGTCTCGCCGTCGGTCAGCCCCCGCTCCTTCGCCAACCGGTAGATGCGGTCAAAATCCTCCACCGCAAAGGCCAGATGAGCATACCGGGGCGCACCCTCCGGACGCTCGAAGAGGTGCAGCTGCATGTCCCCGAGCCGAAGCCACTGCACGGGGAAGCCGAAGTTCGGCGTCGGAACCGGCTCGGCGCCGAACACCTCCTGGTAGAACTGGATGGACTCCGCGAGACTGCGGGCGCAGATGCTGACGTGGTTGAACCATGCCACCGGCATGTCATCACCCCCTGTGGTGCGGTTTCGTCCTCGGATCCCAAGGGCGCCAAGGCGACCGCGGTCGCCTTGTAGGCGGTGCCCATCGCCCATCGTCGCACGCTCCCGGCCATGACCGGCGGCGGGGAGGGATCACCCTCACGTCTCCCCGGCTGGCAGCAGCCGGTCCCAGTCCAGGGCCAGGACCAGCTTCGCCAGGTGGTGGAAATCCCGCAGGTCCAGCCCACCCACCTCGGCTGCCCGCCGCAATCGCTGATGAAAGGTGTTGGGGTGAACACCCAAAGCAGCCGCCGCCTCGGTGACGCGACCACGATACCGAACGTAAGCACGAAGGGTGGGGAGCAGGCGGGCCCCTCGCCGCCGATCGTAGGCGCGAAGCCGCCCCAGCACCCCCTCCACCATCGCCCGGACCCGTTCCGGAGGCAGTCCCTCTGCCAAGGCCCCAAAGAAACCCAGGTCCTCGAATAGGGTAGGGATGGCCCCAGCGTCCAGGGCCGCCGCCGTGCGTGCCTGACGCAGACCGGCCTCCACCTCGGCCAGGCCGCTCAGCTCCCCGCTCACGCCGACGCGCTCCACCTCAGGATGGCGCGCACGCACCAGCGCCGCCGACCGACGCAGCGTTTCGGCGGCGGCACCGTGCAGCAGCACCACGCAATCGGGGCCGCTGGCCGTGGCCGTCACCACCGGCCACCCAGCCCGGGCCAGGGACTTCCGATGCCGGCTCAAACCATGGGCGGCCTCGGCGCTCCCGCAGCCGAGCACCGCGACACGGAACGGCCCTTCCCCCGGTACACCCAGCACCCCAGCCGCCTCCCGCAGCTGCGGGGCGCTGCAGATGCCGTGGATCAGGGCCAGCAGGACCGCCGGGCGGGCATGGGTCTCCAGGGCGCGATCGGCCCGTTCGCTTTGGAGCTCGGCCGCGATCACGGCCGCGGCATGGCGGGCCGCGAGGGCGCTGGCTCCCACGTCATCGTCGAGCCCCGGTCTCAGGATCAGCACCCCCAGGGGAAGCTCGGCGCTGCCGACGCGAAAGCAGGTACATCCGCCGACAGGCACCCAGGGCTCACGCTGCAGAAGACGACGGACCGCGCCGCTCGCACCCGCCGCCGCCATCTCTTCCCGCCCCTGGGGCGGTCCCACGTAGGTCACCACTCGCCCCTCCCAGGTGGACACCAGCACGGCCCCCTCGGTCAGCTCGGCAAGGGTGCGCGCGGTGCGCTCCACGGCCGTGGCATCGACCTGGGCCAACCCCTCGGCCAGCCGCGTCTGGGCCAGGCTGAGGCGGGACAGCTCCTCGTTCCGACGACGCAGCCGCTCGCTCAGGTCACGGAGCCGAACCGTGGCCTGGCGTTGCCCCTCCGCCACCCTGGCGGTCTCGATCGCCACCCCGGCCAGGCGGGCCACCAGCTGGAGGAACTCCAGCTCCTCCGCCGTGTGACGATGCGGCTCCGCCCCGTAGCAGTCCAGCACCCCGATCACCCGGGAACTGGCGATGACCGGGATGCAGACCAGGGAACGGTATCCGAGCTGGCGTGCCCCTTCGCGCCACGGTTCGAAGCCAGGCTCCTGCTCCACGTCGGCGATGACCACCGGGGCCCCAGCCCGAAAGGCACGCCCGGTCGGCGAGAGCGGTTGCCCGCTCGAGGGGGCGAGCCGCAACGGCTGATCGACGTTGACGTACCTGACGTACTGCCCGCTCATCCCCGCCGAGCCGCGGATCACGAGCGAGCTCCCATCCTCGTCGGGGAGCATGAGGGCGGTGAAGCGATAGCCAGCCAGCCCCGCCACCCGGTCGCAGATCGCGTCCAGAGTCTCCTCCAGGGGCCGGAAGTCGTTGATCGTGCGGGCGACGTCGGCCAGCACCAGCAGCCGGTCCACGTCGGCCACCGGCGCCCTGGCACTCGGGCGATGGGGTGGAAGGCCGTCCTCCGTCATCTCCTCAAGCTCGGGGGAGGCCGCCAGGCCCCCTGCCGCCAGACAGGATCCGCCCGCGGCTCCCACCCGCACCTTGCTGGCCAGCCCACGAACCCATTGTCGATGCTGCAGCTGACCGGAACAACGTGCCAAAGCACATCTCTTGCCCACGCAAGATGTGTTCGAACACCGATATGGCCGAGATGAGCCAGCGCTGGGACAGATCATCGGTTGCACCGCGCCCCCGCCCCCCCGTAGGCTCGGCCGACATGGACGACCAGGCGCCGTTCGCGGAGCCCGCCCCGTACCCGCTCACGGCAGCTGACTTCAACGGCGACGGCATCCTCGACCTCGCGGTCGCCGATTACCTCGCGGACCGGGTCATCATCCTGCTCGGGGGGACGAACGGGGCCTGGAAGCTTGGGGAATCCCAGCCGGCCGTACGCCCCGTGGCGATCGAGGCAGCGGACCTGGACAGGGACGGCAACGTCGACCTGCTGGTGGCAAGCCAGGGCTCAGGTGGGCTGCTGGTCCTGTATGGGACGGGCACGGGTCAGTTCGAACCAGGACCGCATCTGGCCTGCGCACGGCCGCGCTCGATCTCGATCTGTGACGTGAACGACGACGGCCAGCTTGACATCGTCGTCTCCCAGGCCCGTGGCGTCACCATCTTCATCGCCCACGGCCGCAGCTTCACCGCCCAAGCCCTCTCCACTGCCGGCGTGGGCCGGGCCGTGGAGGCGTTCCACTCCACGCTCACGCCTCCCCCCGGCCCCAAGATCTGGACCCTCACCAGCCGGGAGCGGGAGGTCGCCCGACTCGTCTGCCTCGGCTACAGCGCGGGAGAGATCGGGCGTCTGCTCGGCATCGGCCGACGCACGGCGGAGACCTACATCGCCGGCGCCCTGGCCAAGCTCGGCTTGGGCTCCAAACGCCAGCTGGAGCGATACGCCCCCTGGGGCAGGGCGACGTAACCTCCGTTGCCGCTGAGTAAGCGATCGTCTCATGCGGCACCCCTCACGGGGTTGCCCTCGCGGGCTTCGCGCTTCCCCGCCGCGTGCCCGGGAGGCCCGGGTCTCACCGGGGACCCCACGAAGCCGGCTTGGTGGGGTGCCCCGGGCCGATACCTCGCCAGAGGTTGAGCGCGGCGTGGTCATCGCGTTGACGGCGCGCCCCACCGCCGTCACCCCTCCAGTGCTCGGCCCCCCCGAGGTCCTGGACCAAGCCGCAGCCATGGCAGGTCCTCGAGCTGGCAAAGCACCGCTCGGCCTCCACCACCTCCGAGCCGTACCAGCCGACCTGGTAACGGAGCTGCCGGCGGAGCTCGGCCAGGGCCGCCTCGGCCGGTCCCCGGCGCCGCGCCCGCGCCCCAGGGATCCCCTTCTGGCGGATCATGCCGGCGGCGTCCAGCCCTTCCCCCACGATCCGGCCGTGGGGGGTGGTGAGCCGGGTGGTGAGCCGAGGGATCTCGTGGCGCCGGAGGGCGGCGATGTGCGCCTGGAGCCGCGCCGGCTGCGGGAGAGGGACCGGGAGCGCCGACGCAGCACGGTCAGGTTCCGGGCCAGCGGGGCCGGGTTGGGCACCCGCTCGATCACGCCCTCGGCGGTGGCCATGGTGGCCAACCAGCGCTCCCGACATCGACCCCGACCGTCGAGGCGGGATCAGGGTGGCCCGGCTTGGGGGCTCCCCACGAAGCCGGCTTCGTGGGGCACCCCTACGGGCCATCGTCCCGGAGGGCGGCCATCGCCCGGGCCGCCCGATGGGCGGCGGCACGCCGGGCGCCGAGGCGGCTCAGGAGCTCGGTCCCGTCTCGGACCAGGTCGTCGTCGACCTCGGAAGGATCGACCACCCCCAATCGCCGTCCCGGGGCCGCCACCTCCTCGGCCCCGAGCCGCGCGAGGCGGCCCCGATGCTCGACCACGATGGTGGTCACGGCCGCCTCCCGCAGCAAGGCCAGGAGCTGCCGACGCTTTCCGTTCAGGGCCGAGCCAGATCAGAGCGCTGATCCGCAGAGGGCACGCGAGCGGGCGGTCACGCCGGGGCGTCCCCCAGGATCAGGTGACCGACCCGCCGAGCCGGGACGGGAGTCGTGCCCGAGTGGAGCCAGCGGGAGGCGGTGACGGGGTGGATGCCCTGCTCGCCTGCCCACTGCCTCGAGCTCGCAGAGGTGAACGGTGAGCGTGTAGACACGTCGGCTGTTGTTACCGCCGTCGGCCCAACCAGCTCAAGGGACGATGTGAGCGTTGCCGAAGGTCCTGCCGGGGCCCCGGCGGCAGGGCGCCCGGGCCCGACGATCCGGGGACCGATCCGGTGTCGGGTCCGGGGCGCCTGCCTCGTCCGCCGGTGCCTGGGCGCTCGCCTCTGGCTTGGGAGATCAGAGCTCCTCTGCGGGCGAGACCCGGCGGAGGTGGAGGTAGCCCAGGACGACCAGCACCAGCATCACCGCGGCCAGGGCGAAGGAGGCGAGGGCTGCGTAGAGGGCCATCTGCCCCAGCTCCCAGAACCCGTACGCCTCGAGCAGCAGGCCACGCAGCGTCTCACCCTGGAACAGGGTGGCCGCCTCCGCCTTCAGCTGGGCGTTGTTGGGCTGCTGCTGGGCCGCGGCGCTCACCTGGGCGTAGGTCTGTCCATGGGCGATCTCCTTCAGGTGGACGGCGATGTAGTGGTTGGCGTAGGCCTCGGCCTGGGGCCCGGTGAGGAGCTGCTGGCCAGCGTAGGGCCTCAGGTAGGGCCCGATCTCGGGGTTGGCCAGCTGGGGGCTGTTCGCCGCCGGGAAGAAGATCTTCTGCTGCGCCAGCTCGTCGTGGACGGTGGAGCTGACGAAGCTGTACCCCCACATGAGCAGCGATCCGGCGACGATCAGCACCACGACCAGCACGGCGCCCCCGGCGGTCAGGATCGCGTCGAATGTCTTGCGTCGCATCTTGGAGCCAATCCCTCCTGCTCAACGAAGCCCTTCATCCGGCATCCGAGTTGAGTGTGGGAGCGGCATCCGG
>DATGLL010000229.1:0-17454 GCA_035294145.1 Candidatus Dormiibacterota bacterium
CGCCACCAGCGCGATGAGAACGCCGCGATCAACCTGGCGAGGTACTCGCCCGGGGCACCCCACCAAGCTGGCTTGGTGGGGACCCCGCCCGTAGGCTCAGTTGGAGCCTTCGTGAAGCGCAGAGCCGCGGTAAGACCCGGGCCTCCCGGGCACGCGGCAAGGAAGCGCGAAGCCCGCAAGGGCAACCCCGTGAGGGGTGCCGTATGAGACTATCGCTTACTCAGCGGCAACGGCCGCTCATCGGCCCTGCCAACGCCGGGCCCGGCGACCGCCCCGAACCGCTTGCGATGCTGGCCGTGCCCCCTCCACGCCACGCGGCGCGCCCCCAACCGCCGCTGGCCGGAAGGTGCTCCGGCCCGCTGATGGCAAGGCCTCCGCCCCGGACGGGGCGCCTATGCTGCCCACCGCGATCGCGCCCTCAAGGGCTGGTCGGACCCGAAGCCTACGACGGTCGCACCCGCCGCGGCGTCTTCGTGTGGATCGCCCAGCGCCCGCTCGCCCTCACCGCCCGACGTCTGGCAGGCCCGGCTTACCGACCCCTTGGAGGGGTGCTCTGCGGAGGGTCGATGCCCGCCTTGGCCTTGCCCACGTGAAGCGTGCGAGCCCCCCACACGTCGCATCTGAGGTTGGGCTCGGCCCAAGCTCCGGATCGGCTCGCCTGCGGGAGCGACCCCAAGGTGGCGCAACCGTGCCAGGTCCCAGGTGCGGCGCAGGGCTGCCCCCATGATGGGTCGATGGATCGTCCCGCCCCTCCACCAGCGTCAGGCAGACGGCCGAGCGGAGCTGTCACGCAGGAAGTGCTGCTCCCACTCGCTTGGCGTGAGCGGCCCCCAGGGTTGGACGTTGGCATACGTCTTGATGGGGACGTTGCGCAGGTGGCCGTTGACCTCCCTCACCTCGCACACGTAGATGTTCTGGATCGGGGAATCGGTCGAGGCATTGAGCTTCACCGGCCCGCGAGGGGCCACAATGGCGGTGCCTTTCAACGCTTTGATCAGGGACTTCCGATCGGTGACGTTGCCGTGCACGGCACGGAGCGCGGTCAGGGCGAGCCGGGCTTTGGTGTAGGCCGCCTCAGCGTAGTAGCCAGGGTACTCGCCGTAGGCGGCGAAGTACTCGTTGGCGAACTTCTGGTTCGCCGGCGTGCCGATGCCATCGCAGTACTGCGCGACGGTCCTCACCCCAAGGACCGCGGCCGGGGTCTCGCTGGGCAGCACCGAGTAGTCGGTGAGCGTGGTGTTCCCGAAGAGGGGGATCTTGTTCTTGAGGCCGAACTGCGCGTATGCGGTCGTGAACTTGGTCGAGTTGGCCCCGACGGTCACATCGAAGACCGCCTGAGTCGTGGTCGGGATCTGGCTGACGTAGGAGGAGTAGTCGTTGGTCGTGATCGGTGCCCAGATCTCCTTGTCGATCTTTCCCCCCAGCTTCTCGAAGACCGTGATGAAGGCGCCGATGGACTCCCAGCCAAAGGCATAGTCAGAGGCGACCGTCGTCACGTGCCGATAGTGGAGGTCGTTGTACAGGTACTCGGCGGCGATCAGGTCGGGCTGATCGCAGGTCCAACCCGATGAGATGGCGTTTCCGTACTTTCGATAGTTCGTGAGCTGCTCCGCGCTGCACTCCGAGAGGTCGTCAGTGGGGATCCCCAACGGATCGACGTAGCTCGCTACCGCCGCGATCTCGTTGGCGAGCAACGGCCCCTCGAGCAGGGAGACGTTGTCGTTGGTGACCAGGACGCGGGCGTCCGAGAGGGCCGTGTTCGGGTCCCCAGCACTGTCGAGGAACTTGGTGACCACCGGATGGCCGTCGACGGTCCGGCCGAAGTCCCTCAGCCCAAGGTTCCAGCCCTCCTGCTCGTTCCGGCCAGGGCCAGCCGAGACGCCGGTCAGGGGCGCGATGTACCCAATCGTGATGGGAGCCTTCGCCCCAGCCGTCCCCTGGGCTGCACCCCCGCCGCAGGCAGCGAGCACCGCCGCCGCTCCCAGGGCTAGGAGACCGACCCCCCTCCGCCCTTGCATCCCCGTCATGCTCCCACTCCTCCGGCTGACGCAATCATTCCAGCTAGTGGAAAGAATTTTCGCCCTGAGGAAGTATAGAGACGGGCTCTGGCGGCGTCAACGCGGGCGTCGTTCGCCCTGATCGTGCCTCGTGGGCGACCGAGACGGCCTTCTCTGGCAGCGCAAGGTCCTTGCCCTCCACCGCTGCCACCCCGCTTGCCGAGCTGGTGGCCCGAATCGTCGCCTTCGAAGGCCCATGCGGAGCCGCCCCACATCCCTCGACGGCAGCTCACCGGTGTCGACCTCGACGGCACCGGGCATCACCGAGGTCGCCCAACCTGCGGCATGCCCTCGCGCTCACCTCCCCGACCGGAGCCGCTGGCACCTCGCTCGCTTCGCCCGCGACGCGCGGCCGGAGGTCACGCTGGCGCCGCCGGCCGAGCGCTTTGGGGAGCCTGGCGGGGTGCCTGCGGCCGCGCGGTGGTGCCTGGAGGGGGACGGCAGGGAGGGCCGTGAGCTCCAGGCCCTGCCCCACGGCGGCTGGAGGAGCGACGACGGCTGCGCCCGTGCCTCACGACGGCGCGGAGGGGAGCGCAAGGTGGGCAAGCCACAGATGGCGGCCTCGACCTGCTCCTCGGTGTCCAGCCTCCGGGTGGTCCGCCAGCTGAAGGTGATCGCCCGGGAGCAGTGGGCTCCGGGCCCCGGCCGGCGAGCCCGAGAGCGCCCGCCATCCGCCGACGCCACTCGGGGAGGCCGGGAGAGGTCCCTGGGCGCGGCCCCGGACCTGTTGGCCAGCGGAACTGGCACAGGTGGGGGCGTGACCGCCGTCCGCCTCGGAGCGAGCAGGCCGCCTCCGTCGCCTCCGCCTCAAGGGGCGTGTGGGCCATCCTCGCGACCCGGATCGGGCTGCCCACACCCGCCGCCGGGAACGCCGTCGCCCCTCGATACTGCCCGGGTATCGGTGCCCTCGCTCTCCGGGAACGCCCTGACAACGGTGCGATGAGCGCCCCGGCGCCTGCCCTCGCCCCGACCTGGGGCCAGGCACCATGCACGGCGCCGATCGGTCGACGCCCGCTACCCGGGCTGGTCTTCCACCTGGATCGGGCTTGGATCAGGGCCGCCAGGCCCCCTCGACGGAAGTCGTGAGCTGCCGGCCGAGCGCGAGGCTCGCCGAAGCCCGAGGCGACCGCGGCAAGGCCGGGACAACGTGGCGGGCGCTCCGTCGCCTCCTATCCCCAAGCCGGGCTGATCGACACCGCCCCTGGCCAACATGGGCGACAGGACGTCGGGACCCCCTCGAGTCCGTCGAGGTCTTCTCCAAGCAGCGACGGTTAGCGACCGGCCCAAGCCCAGGATGCAGGGGCTGGTGCGGCGGAGAGGATTTGAACCTCCACGGGGTTGCCCCCACTAGCTCCTGAGGCTAGCGCGTCTGCCGTTCCGCCACCGCCGCGCCCAAGTCGGACCATCAGTATAGAGACCATGGCCCCAGCAAGGCCGAGGCGTCGCCAGCCTCGACCCCAGTTGCCCCTCCGGACCGCTACTGAGCCGCCCGCGCCGTCGCCAGGGGCTCCGCTGTGGCCCGCAGCGCCTTCTTGTCGAACTTCATGGTAGAGGTCTTGGGCAACTCGTCGATGAACCGGATCTCATCGGGAAGCCACCACTTCGCCACCCGGCCGGCCAGGAACCCCAGGATCTCCTCCGCGGTCACCTGCCCCTTGAACTCCGGCTTGGGAACGACGTAGGCGACCGGCCGCTCCTGCCAGGTCGGGTGCTGGAGCCCGATCACGGCCGCCTCCAGGACCTTGGGATGGGCCATGATCGCCCCCTCCAGCTCGACTGAGCTGATCCACTCACCGCCCGACTTGATGACGTCCTTGGTGCGATCGACGATGGAGAGGTATCCGTCCGGGTCGACCGTGGCCACGTCCCCGGTCCGGAGCCAGCCGTCCTCCGTGAACCGGTCGGGGTCGGCGTTGCGGTTGTACGCGGCCGCGATCCAGGGTCCGCGGCACTGGATCTCGCCGAAGGCGACCCCGTCCCAGGGAAGCTCCTCCCCGGTGGCCAGGTCGGCGATCCGGATCTCAACCCCAGGGGCGGCGGCACCCTGCTTGAGCCGCACCTCCAGCTCCCGCTCGGGTGGGGTCCAGCTCCTGACCTGGGCGAAGCTGCCCACCGGCGAGGTCTCGGTCATCCCCCAGGCGTGGACCATGCGAAGGCCGACGCGGTCCATGCCTTCCATGAGGCCACGGGGGATGGCCGAGCCACCGCAGAGCACGCTTCGCACCCGCGGCAGCCGTCGGCCGGTGCGCTCCAGGATCTGGAGCAGGTTGATCCAGATGGTCGGGACGCCGGCCAGCACGGTGGCCCCTTCCTGCTCGGCCAGGTCGAGGATGACCTGCCCGTCGCCCAGG
The DNA here is from genome assembly GCA_035294145.1 of Candidatus Dormiibacterota bacterium. Taxonomy (GTDB): domain Bacteria; phylum Chloroflexota; class Dormibacteria; order Dormibacterales; family Dormibacteraceae; genus CADDZO01. The sequence goes on from DATGLL010000229.1 coordinate 4,409, forward strand.
AAGCGGCCGGGGAAGATCACCTTGCTTCCCGCCATGCCGGCGGCGTAGGGAACGCCCCAGCAGTTGGCGTGGAACATGGGCACCACCGGGAGCACCGCGTCCCGCTCCGAGAGGCCCATGCTGTCGGCCTGGAGCACGCACATGGCGTGCAGGAACTGGGATCGGTGCGAGTAGACGACCCCCTTGGGGTTGCCGGTGGTGCCGGAGGTGTAGCACATGGCGGCGGCGGCGTTCTCGTCCAAGCGCGGCCATGGGTACCTCGGCTCCTCGGCGGCGAGGAGCCGCTCATAGTCGTGGACCTCGCCCAGCGAGTGGTCGGGGAGCGGCTCGTCGCCGTCGATGACCACGATCGTTCGCACGCTCGGGACCCGGTCCACGACCCGCTGCAAGACCGGGATGAGCGTGCGGTCGACGATCACGACGCTGTCCTCGGCGTCACGGATGGTGAACGCCAGCTGATCGGGGAAGAGCCGCAGGTTGAGCGTGTGGAGCACGGCCCCCATGCACGGGACCGCGTAGTACAGCTCGAGGTGGCGGTAGTCGTTCCAGGCCAGCGTGGCGACCCGGTCCCCCTCCCCCACCCCGAGGCGTCGCAGCGCCCCGGCCAGCCGGTTCACGCGTTCGACCAGGGCCCCGTACGTGTATCGGTGCACGCCCTGCTCGGTCCTGGAGACGATCTCCTTCCTAGCGAAGAGCCGCTCCATCCGCCACAGCAGGTGCTGCAGCGTGAGCGGGTAGTCCTGCATCAGCCCTCTCATGTCGCGTCACCTCCCGTTTGAGGGAACGATGGGGCATCTATCCCGAGTTGGCAAGTGGCGGGTCTCGGTCGGCTCGGCCTCAGGCTGAGGGCAGGATGGCCAGGTGACGGCGGCGGCCGTGCCGCGGCCCGGTCGCCATCGCCCGGGCATCGCCGATGCTCGCGGACGCCAGCGTCTCCATCAGTTGGCGAGTGCGGCCGAGCCCCTCCAACCCAGCCAGCTGCCCCAGATCCTCGACCTCTCGAAGGCAGCGGTGGGGCGGGAGGACGGCGATGCGAGGCAGGCATGCGCCCGAGGTGGGTCGCCTCCGGGGCGAGGCTCCATCGAGAGACACCCTCCTCCCTCTCGCCTCCCACCGCCCTGGCTCGAGCCCGCCCACCCGGCCTGACCTCCGGCGGCAGGCGGGGACGGCGACAAGACCCTGGGAGGCTCAACCCAACCCCTCTCCTGGAGAGGCCAGCTGCGACGATCGCTCGCCCTGAGCCTGGTGGGCGGCCCGGGACTCGAACCCGGATGGGTCACCCCACACGCCCCTCAAACGTGCGCGTCTACCAGTTCCGCCAGCCGCCCAGGCATCTTCTGGCGAGGCCAGAAGGCCAGGAGGAGATGGTGCCCGCTAGAGGATTCGAACCCCTAACCTCATGGTCCGAAGCCATGCGCTCTATCCGTTGAGCTAAGCGGGCATACGGGCCATCGGGTCGAACAACGAGACGGGCGCAGGGGCAATTATAGGTCGAGTGGCTGCGGAGGTCGCCGGTCGCCTAGCCAGCGGTCGCCAGCCACCGCTGCCGGTGGTGCTCGATCCCCCAGGCCGCGTAGCGGACCAGGCCGATGGCACGGTAGCGTTCCCGATGCGCCCGCGTGCGCCCGGTCTGGATGGCGGTCCGCAGGGCCCGGGGGGTGCGGCCCGGGAAGCTGGTATACGCGCGCCCGATGGCGTCGAGGATGTGGGCATCGGACCCCCCGAGCTCCGCTCGATGGATGGCCAGGTTCAGGCGATGGGCCATCTGGTTGTAGAGGTAGAGGCCGGGGGTGGCGTTCTCGACCTCGATGGCATCGAAATCGAGCTCGGCGGCGCACCATCCGACACCGTGGACACGGCCCCCGCGCCCACGGCGTTCGGTGCGCCAGAAGGGATGAGCGGCGACGGCGATGCCGCCCTGGTCGTGGATGGCGTGGATGGTGGCTGCGGCCGACATCCCGGGGGCGACGTGGCGATCGAGGAAGAGGCCGAGGATGTGCCCCTGCGAGCTCGACACCTCCTCACCGACGACCACGGTGGGCGCTCCTTTACGGCTGGCGGCGTAGTCTGCAGCGCGGAGGGCTCCCTCGATGGTGTCATGGTCGGTGATGGCGATCACGTCCAGGCCAGCGTCGGCCATCGCCTGGTCAACCACCTCCTGGGGGGTGGGCCAGCCATCGCTGAAGCAGGTATGGACATGGAGGTCAGCCCGGCCCCACTCTGGCACGGATGAGATGGTACGACTCCAAACCGCGGTCGAGACGGACGTCGACCTCCCGGCCCGCGACCAGAGGTTGACCCAGGCATTCGTCGAGGGCTCGATCATGGATCTCAGCGCTGAGGAGGCCCGCGCTCGCCTGGCCGCGGCCCGCGTTGCCCGGCTGGCCACCGTGGGGCGCAACGGGCATCCGCACCTGGTACCGGTCACCTTCGCCTTCTGGGACGACACCATCGCCATCGCAGTCGACCACAAGCCAAAGCGGACCCTGGAGCTGGAGCGGCTGCGCAACGTGCGGGCTGACCCTCGGGTGACGGTGCTGGCCGACCACTACGAGGAGGAGTGGTCGAGGCTGTGGTGGGTCCGGGCCGACGGCCTCGCACGCGTCATCGACGAGGGGCAGGAGCGAAGGGAGCCGATCCGTCGCCTGCGCGACAAGTATCCCCAGTACCAGGAGCGGGAGCCAGCGGGGCCGGTGATCCTGATCCAGGTGAGGTCGATCAAGGGCTGGGCCTACAGGGCGGGCTGAGGGCCGATGGGGACGGCTCCGCCGGGCCAGATGGCCGTCGGGCGCCCCCGGGCAGCAAGCCGTGCGCCCAACCGACGAGGACCAAGGCCCCTCCCATCGCGATCAGCGGTGGCTGCCGACGCCAGGCGCCGAGCGCCATGAGCAGGTCGCCGACGAAGCGGAGGCCCTGGGCGCCGGGTGGCATGTGGTCGAGCATGTAGCGACCGGCGCGGCGCTCGCGATGACGGGAGAGGTCAGCCCGGGCGAGGACGGCGGCCGACCCGACCAGGGGGAGGAGGTAGCGGACGGCAAGGCCGGGGAGCGGGCGCCGCCGCCAGAGGAGCAGGCCGGAGATGATCGCGGCAAGGACGTCGACGGCAAGCTTTGCCGGGTGGGACTGGTGGAGCAGCAGCGCCTCGCCGCTCACGCGACCGGCGAGGGGATGGCGGGTCTGGGGCCGCTCGGCCTCACCCGGCCTCATGGGCCGGCCGGGCGGTCGACACGCCCACCGTGTAGGCGACGTTGACCCCCACGGGCCACGGTCGGGGTGAGCTTCATGATAGGACTCTACCTGAGGCGAGCAGCCCGCGGTCACGTCCGGTGGCGAGGGTTGGGCACGGTCGATGGGGCGCCGCTCCCGGGCCGAGGGTCAGCACGCCGTCTCGCTCCCCCGCCCAGGCCCAAGGGTGAGGCCAGGTGGGCTATCCGCGCACCAGCCGCTCGATGGCGTCCGACAGCTCACGCACCTTGGCGGCCCCGTCGCCCGCCCGGATGGCCTCGGTCACGCAGTGCTCGGTGTGGTCGCGCAGGAGCAGGATGGCCACCCCCTCCAGGGCCGCCTTGACGGCGTTGATCTGGGTGAGGATGTCGATGCAGTAGCGGTCCTCGTCGACCATCTTCTGGATGCCACGGATCTGGCCCTCGATCCGACGCAGTCGTCCCTGCAGCGCCTCCCTATCCTTGGCGTAACCGTGCATGCCCAAGATGGTACGGGCACCGGCACCCAGGTGGATGGCTGATGAGCGGCCGCTGACCCTCCGGGGCGCAGGGCGGATGGACCAGCAGGGGGCCCTCGTCATCGAGAGATCGCGACATGAGTCAACCCTTGACACGGTGCTGTCATGGGGGTGCAAGCTCTGCGCCCCGGGGGGAAGTCGCTCGCGCCAGAAAAGGGCGAGATCACCCGTGCCTGAGGGGCAAGCCACCTTGTGAGCCGGCCCATCGTGAGGACCCGCCGTGCACGTTCGGCTGGGGACGATCTGTCACCGATGACAGCTTCCGACCCGATGATTGGATCATCGACCCTCGGGCAAGTCGCAGGTCGAGTGACGGCGATGAGGTGCAGGTTCGCAAGGCTCTTTCCCCGGTGATGATCGAGGTTGCTCGGCCGAGCCCCCGGCCGATGCCTGCAGCGGCTCTCGATGGGGCCGGATTGGTGGTTGTTGACCGAGGGCTCTCGACCACGCCCTGACCCGTTCTCCCTCGATCGCAGGCCGTGATCGCGGCCTCGGTCGACGAGACCGGCGGCCCTGCGGCCGTGGGAGACCACCGTCCCGTGGATCGCGGCACACGCGCTCTCCCGTCCGCCTTCCCGGTCCCAGCCCTCGCCGGCACACGGATCGCCGCGGATCCGGCCTCGCCCGGTTTCTTCGACGACCTCATGCCTCCAGGCCTCCATCGCTGATGAGCCCACCGGCACGGTTCGGGATCGGCGCCCTCGTCCCTCCCACGAGGTGGGGTGATGCGGACCGCGGCCGTCCCCGACGCCGGTCCCCCAACCTCAATCCGCATCTCACTTGTGACCGACGTCCACCGACTCCGTGCCAGCCGCCCGGCGCCCTCCACGGGCACGGCCCGGTCAGCCGCTGACCCGTCCCCCGGGATGGCGGGGCATCCCCAGACTCCCGGGACCGTCAGTGTCCTGGCGGCGACGCAGAAGCCCGACCGCGAGCGGAGCGCGAGGCCAACCTCGCCGAGAGGAGGTTGCCGGCGCTTGGCAGGGCGAGCCCGCCAGCTTCCCCAGGGCCTGACCCGCCCGTGGGACGTGCCCGAGAGGGATGGTCGACCTGGGAGGCCCAGGGGCGCAGGGGCGGCTGCCGCCAGACGGGGAGCCGAGCCAGGCCCGCCCCCTCATCGCGGTCGTCGATCCGCGACCCACCACCGCGCCTTGGAGGCGGGGGCGATGAGGGCGCGGCGGCCACCCGGCACGGGTCGCCGGCTGCCGCCAGGGCCACGCTCGCTCTCCCGGCCCGCCATGTGGAGGGCCTCACTGAGATGAAGGCGATGGCGTGGAGGGCGAGGGCGAGGGCGAGGAGGCGGTCGGGGAGGATGGTGCGGGTGTGGGCGAGCAGGTCGGCGACGGCGTCGGCTGACGCTCCGACTGTGGGGAGGGCAGGCTGGCGGTGGACTCGGCGGACGGGGAGGGGGACGGTTGGGGCGTCGGCGTGGCCGAGCAGGTCGGCGACGGCGTCGGAGACGGGCTCGTCTGCGGCGTCGGGGACGGGCTCGGTTGATGGCTTGGGGAAGGGTTGGCTTGGGGCGTGGGAGAGCTCGAGGGCGGCGATGGGACGGCGGTCGAGGGCTCGGGCTGGCCGGTCACGAACGAGATCGTCACCGGGTGCGAGAGAGGCTTGTGGTCAGCGGTCTGCGCGTCCGTCCCCACGACGAGGGAGTAGTGCGTGTGCGGCGCCAGCGTGCCGTCCGAGGGGATGATCTGCAAGGTGGTCGCGGAGGTCCAAGCGTACGAGACCTGGAGTGGAGGCTGGATCTGGATGGCCTCCTCGGTGGCTTGGCGATCCATCGGCTTGCTGAAGGTCAGGGTGATGGGCGTGGTGGGGCTCACTGTCTGCGAGTGGTCGAGCGGGCTCGCCACCCTGACCTCCCCTTGCCCTCCATGGGTTGCCGTGACCGCGATCAGCACCACCAGCATCGCGCAGGTGGCCGCCCCCATCGAGGCCAACGCCAAGGGCATGGGGAGGGTGAAGCGGCGGTACCAGGGAAGCGGAGGCTTCTGCCGACGGGCATGGGTCAGGAGCCGGCGCCGCAGCGTCATCCGGAAGGCGGGATTGGCCATCGCCTCCAGGTCGGAGAGCGACTCCAACAGGGAGACAACCTCGCGAAACTCCGGCTCCTCCCATGGTTCTCTCAACGCTGGGTCAGCGATGCTCCGCCCGATTCTCATCTCCTTACGCCCCCATAACCCCAATCTCGTTGTGCGCGATCTGTCGCTTGAGCGCGGCCATCCCACGGTGGATCAGGACCCTGACCGCTCCCATGCTCTTGCGCATGACCACCCCGATCTCCTCGGTCGTCAACCCATCGCGAAACTTGAGGATGATGGCCATCCGCTGTTGCTGCGGAAGCGCGTCGACCAGCGACCAGATCCTTCTTACCTCCTCACGCTGGTTGGCGAGCTCCTCCGGCGAAACCCCATCGGACAACGTGTGGAAACGCTCAAGGTCCTCAACCCGACGAGCAGCACGGAAACGCTCAGCAAGCACGTTGACAGCGATCTGATAGAGCCAGGCTGAGAACGGCCTCCCCATGCTCCGGTATCGCCCGATCCCCTGCAGTGCCCTGAAGAACACCTCGGACGTGACGTCCTCAGCCATCGCCCAATCGTGGACACGGAAGTACACGAATCGATATATCCGCTGAACATGCAGGTCGTATAAGGCCCCGAACGCTTCGGGGTCGTGCTTGGCCCGCTCGACGAGCTGCTGCTCCTCAGCCCGCTCTTGCTCTTGCCCTTGCCCCACAGTGGAAAGTCGCAGCTGATGCACCTCTCTCGTTCCAGCGGATTTGCAGCAACTCGTCGGCCCTCATGCCTGAGTAGGGCCAGCCCGCCCCGGGCTGGCCCCCTCAACCAATCACGACGAAGCGCCATGCGTGGCCGTCAACACGGCGTTGACGATCTCGCGCTTCGTATAGGTCTGCTTTTGGGCGTTCCAGTCACCAGCGCAGGTGATCAGCGTCAGCCTGGGCTTGCCGGTGGTGCTGAAGAGGCCAGCAGGCTTGGAGTTGTAGGGGACGGTCGACCCGGGGGCCACGACCGTGAACACGAACACGGTCCCGTCGAGCGCCTGCACCTCGATCTGGTCGCCCGTCTTCAGCTCCGAGAGGTGGTAGAACGGACCCTGGGGCATGTTGTACCAGTCCAGGTGCCCGTCGATGACGGCGTCCCCGTTCTCCCCAGGGGCCACCCCTGGCGCGTACCAGCCCACGTCCTTGGGGTTGGCGGGGATGGCCATGTTCCCGTACTTGTCACGACCAACCTGCTCCACGATGGCCGTGAGACCGATCGCCTTGATGGTCAACGTGAACGGGATGTGACGCCCCGAGCTGGGCGAGCTGGCTGCGGCAGGAGTCGGATTGGAGCTGTTCTGGGCGACCTTGTGAGCATTTCCAGACTCACCACCGCAGGCAGCGAGCGCAAGGAATGCCGTCAAGATGACAAGTGGTCGCTTCATCTCTCTCAACACGTGCCCCCCTGGACTGCGATCTGGAAGCGTTGGGGGCCGGACGCCATCGCGCCGACCCCCAATCACGTCATGCGAGGGAAAGCCTAGGCGACAGCCCCCGTCGAGGGAAGGCCAGGCGTCCCAGCGCCGGCCCCGCCGTCAGCAGCATCGGAGCCGGAGCCCGAGCCGGAGCCAGAGCCCGACCCGGCGCCGGAGCCCGAGCCGCTCCCCGAGGTCGTGGTGGTCGTGTAGTAGTTGTTGGTGACGTTGGTGATCGTGCTGCAGACGTTCTGCGTCGTCTGCTGGTTCTGCGACTGGGAGACGCTCGCCTTGTCCTGCTGGACCACCTTCTGCAGGTTGCTCACCTTGGTCTGCGCCTCAGCGAGCGCCTTCTCGGCCTGGCTCAGGTCGTTCTTGGCCTTCTGGACGGCCTCGTTGTCCTTGGCGATCTGCTTCGGGTCGACCGGCGGGTTGGCCTGCTGGTCGGCAACGAGCTGGGCCTGGGCGTTGGTCAGCTCAGCCACCGCCTGGTTCACCGCCTGCTGGTCGTTGGCGACCTCCTGCTTGGCAGCGTCCAGGGCTCCCTGATCCTGCTCGAGCTGCGCCTCCTGGGCAGCCGTCTCGTTGGAGTTGGCGATGCAGGAGTAGGTCGTGTTGCCGTTGTTGTTGTGGCTGTTGTTGCCGTTGTGGCTGTGGTTGCCGTTGTGGCTCCCGCTCTCCGAGGAGGGATCCGAGCTCGAAGCGCTGCTCGACCCGCTCCCGGAGCCGCTGCCCGAGCCGCTTCCGCCGTTGCTCCCGTTGTCGCAGACGTTCTGCGAGGTCGACTGGCTCTGCGACTGCTGCAGGGCGGCCTGGTCACTCTGGACCGCGGACTGCGCGTTGTTCAGCTTGGCCTGGGCCTGGGCCAGGGCCTGCTCCGCCTGGGAGAGGTTGTTCTGCGCGGTCTGGACCGCCTGGTTGTCCTTGGCGATCTGCTCCGCCGGGGCGTTGGCCTTCTGGTCGGCCGCGAGCTGGGCCTGAGCGTTGGTCAGAGCCGCCTCGGCCGCGTTGACCGCACTCTGGTCGTTGGCGACCTCCTGCTCGGCAGCGTTCAGGGCCGCCTGGTCCTGCTGAAGCTGCGCCTCCTGGGCAGCCGTCGTGTCGGAGTTGGCAACGCAGGAGGTGGACGTGTTGTCGTTGTTGTTGTAGCTACCGTTCCCGTTGTAGCTGCCGTTCCCGTTGTAGCTGTTGCTCACCGCTGGGGATGGCGATGGCGACGGGGCGGCAGAGACGGCCGTGGCTCCCCCCAGCAGCAAGGCAGCTGCGAGAACGGGTGCACCAAGGAACAGCCTTCTGGCCACGATGGCACTTCCCTCCGTATTCGACGCCCCCGGCGGCCGTCGATCCGGGTTGGCGTCAGGTCTTCACTCGGGTGACGGCCTACTCTTCCAATGACCTGAGCCGGTCGAGCGTTACGCCTCCCCGCGATCTCGGTCTTGGGCGTTCCATGACCTCCCCGGGACTCCAGCCCAGCCCCGTGGGCCAATCGTCACGCTGCGCCCGAGGGTATGGCGTGAGGGGATCTCGGCCCCACCCGGCGCATGGGTTGCACTTGGCGCTGGCGCACAGCAACGGCCTTCTATGCAATCAATCGTGTAACTATTAACGGATTTATATGTGTAATGTGATTTTGAGTTTCATCGATATAAGCAAATGAGATGATAGTCATCTCGTGGTGAAGACCGGTATGATCGCGCCGACAACGGTGGCGCTGAACCCCTCCCGACCACGACGGTCGGGAGGGGGGCCGGCACTTGGGGCGCCCAGCCCCGGTTGGAGGCCGGCCGAGGGCGGCCACCCGCCCGGGCCCGCGGTGGCGTGATGAGGCCGATCGGCCTCGGAGGGCGGCTCCACCTCTTGTTGTCGGGCCCGGGCTCGGTCGGGCCCGACGTCCGCTCGCGCCGGGCGACGGCCGTCGCGGCCCCTCACCACGGATCTCGTGAACCACAGAAGCAGCGATACGCTCACGCTCCGTGAGGAGCATTCACGATCGACCTGGACGACGAGACCGCGTGCCGGGTGCGATTGGAGGCGGCGAGGAGGGGTGGGCGTCTCCCGCTCGGTCGGCATCCCCCTGGAGGGGAGCGCGCCTCGAGAGCAGGTCTACGATGCCGTCATGCGTGGGCTCCCGTCCCCGTCCCGACCGCCGCGCCGCAACGGCGGTCGCCATCCGCCCCGAGGCGAGATCCATGATCGCGCCGACCCTCGTTGACACCAACGTCCTGGCGCACGCGCGCGGCTCGACGGCCCATGGGCAGCAGGCCCGGGCCCGGGGGTGGGCCGCCCACCTCCGGCTGACACGACGGGGGCGGATCAGCGTCCAGGTGCACGAGGGGCCCTACGTGACCGTCGCCCGCGAGCTCAAGCCCAGGCCCCGGGCTGTGGGCGCCTGCCCACCGAGGATCTCCAGCACGGATGGGACCTGGACGGGCTCACGGCCCTGAACCCGTTCGAGGTGGAGCCAACGGCGAGATGAGGGGCGGCCGGTCGGGGTCGCGGCCGGGCCCGTTGGCGGCCGGGGAGGTGACCTCTCCCCCTGCGAGCCGGCTGGGTCCCAACCGCGGCGCCGCCTCGTGGTCGCATCGTGGAAGGAGGCTCGAGATGACGGTGACCATCTGCGACGTCGGCCCCCGTGACGGGCTCCAGAACGAGCCGGTCGTGCTCCCGCCCTCGGTGCGGGCACAGCTCTGCGATCGGCTGTTCGCAGCCGGGGTGCCGGTGGTGGAGGCGGTCAGCTTCGTCCACCCCCGCCTGGTCCCCCAGATGGCCGGCGCCGAGGAGGTGGTGGCGGCGGTGTCGCGGCAGGAGGGGAGGGTCCTGGCAGGCCTGGTGCTGAACGAGCGGGGGTTCGAGCGGGCGCTGGCGGCGGGCGTGGACGAGGTCCACTACGCCTTCCCGGTCACCGACGCCTTCGCCCGGCGCAACCAGAACACCACCGTGGCGGAGGCGATCGCGACCGCGCACCGCCTGGTGGCTCGGGCCCGGGAGGCCTCGCTCCCGATCACGGTGACGTTGAGCGTGGCCTTCGGCTGCCCGTTCGAGGGCGCGGTCCAGGTCGACCGGGTGCTGCGGCTGGCGGAGGAGGTGGCCCAGGTGCCGCCGGACGCGATCGTGGTCGCCGACACCATCGGCGTGGGGGTGCCTGCCCAGGCGCGCGCGCTGGTCCGGGGCCTGCTCGGCATGGGGGTCCGGGTCGGCTGCCACTTCCACAACACCAGGAACACCGGCCTCGCCAACGCCCTGGCGGCCTTGGAGGCGGGGGCCACCCTGTTCGACGCCTCGGTGGGGGGGAGCGGTGGCTGCCCCTTCGCGCCCAAGGCCACCGGCAACGTGCCCACGGAGGACCTGGTGTACCTCTTCCACGGCCAGGGTGTGCCCACCGGGATCGACCTGGAGGCGGTGATGGAGGTGTCCCGGTGGCTCGCCGCCCAGCTGGGCCGAGAGCTGCCGGCCATGGTCACCCGTGCCGGGGACTTCCCCGCCGTGTCCGGGCGCGGGCGGATCGGATGGCAGCGTCCCCGGCAGGGATGAGCAAGGACGATCGGGGAAGGACGCGGCCCCGGCCCGCCGGGGGCGTCGCCCTGGGACAAGGCCGGGCGAGCCACGGTCAGCGACCCGAGACCGGGCGTGAGGCGTTGGAGGAAGAGCAGGAGGACCGGGAGCCCGAGCGCGATGCCCGGCCTTGAGCCCAAAGGGAGGTTGTGCGAGTGGACGTCGGATCCAGGATCGAGTGTCAGTGGTGTCGGAGCCAGAACCTGCCGGACGCGAGCACCTGCGTCACCTGCGGCGCCCCGCTGAACGTCCGGAACCTGGTCAGCGACTCCGGCTGGCGCGAGGCGCCGCGCCTGCGCGACATGAGCGAGTTCCGGTTCGGCCAGAGCACCTGCCAGGTCGAGGGCGAGATCGTGCCGGTGGCCGAGATCACGCTCGCGCCCAGGGACTGGGTCTACTTCGAGCACCACGTCATGCTGTGGAAGGACGAGTCGGTGCCGATGTCGGTGATGCCGTTGCCGGGCGGGTTGAAGCGGGCCCTGGCGGGCATGCCCTTCATCATCTCCATCGCCCAGGGGCCGGGCCGCATCGCCTTCTCGCGCGACGCCAGCGGGGAGCTGGTGGTGCTGCCCCTCCCGCCGGGGCAGGAGGTCGACGTCAGGGAGCACGCCTTCCTGGTCGCCTCCCACAGCGTGGCCTACTCCTACGTTCGCGTCAAGGGGCTGAAGAACATCCTCTTCGGCGGTCAAGGGATGTTCATGGACCGGTTCGTCGCCGGCGGCGAGCAGGGCCTCCTCATCCTGCACGGCTACGGCAACGTCTTCGAGCGGACGCTTCAACCCGGGGAGAGCATCCTGCTCGAGCCCGGCTCGTTCCTGTACAAGGACGCCAGCGTGACCATGCAGGTGGAGACGCAGCGGCTCAGCAGCGGGCTCTTCGGCGGCACGGGCATGAACCTGGCCCGGATGACGGGACCGGGACGGGTCGGGATCCAGTCCATGTACGTCCACCATCACACCGACGACTAGGGGCGACGAGATGGCCAACTACACCTGCCGCTGGTGCCGGTCGCAGATCGACCTCCAGGATCAGGTCACCTGCCCGAGGTGCGGCGCCCCGGTCGACGTGCGGGCGCGGGAGACGCGCTCGGGCTGGAGCGAGCTTCCCGCCATCCCCGACATGGCCCGGATCCAGTGCGGTCGGTCCACCTGCCAGATCGAGGGGACGTTCGTGCCCGTCGCCGACTTCAACCTGGCCCCGGGGGACGGCGTCTACTTCGCCCACCACGTCCTGCTCTGGCGCGACGCGTCGGTGACCCTGGGCACCCTACCCCTGCGGGGGGCGCTGAAGCGCCTCTTCGCCGGGATGCCGGTGGTGATGGCCCAGGCGCAAGGCCCGGGGCACGTCGCCTTCTCGCACGACTCGCCGGGCGAGGTGGTGGCGCTGCCGTTGCAGCCGGGGATGGCGGTCGACGTGCGCGAGCACCTGCTCATGGTGGCCACGCTCTCGGTCGCCTACGAGTGGTTCCCAACCGGGGTGTGGTTCCAGACCTCCGATGGCGACGACCAGGAGACGCACTACCCCCTGGGTCGGTACATGGACCGCTTCTCCGCCCCGCACGAGCCTGGACTCCTGCTCCTCTACGCGGCGGGGAACGCCTTCATCCGCGACCTTGGCCCGGGCGAGACCCTGCTGGTCAAGCCCACCGCCCTGCTCTACAAGGACGCCAGCGTCCAGATGCACCTGCACTTCGAGCGCCCGGCCGTGGGCTGGCGGGCGTGGCGGACGTGGGGCGAACGCTACGTCTGGCTGCGGCTGTACGGCCCCGGGCGGGTCGCCGTCCACTCGGCCTACGGGCGCTTCGAGGACCCGGGGACCAACCTGGCCGGGAGCTCGCCGGCCACGAGCTGGAGCTGGGGGAGCTGAGTGGGGGATCCCTCGGGAGGTCGTGATCGCCCTCCGCCGCCCCCGTGCCCGGGGAGGGGGCCACGGGGTCGTGCGTAACCTCGGTCGGTACCTCGAATCGATGGGTGGAGAGGCGATGGCGCGGCCCTCGCCCTGAGGTGGACCCGGCGTGCGAGGATGGCCACGATGGGCCGGCCAGGGGTCTGGCGTGCGAGGCGAGGACCAGATGACCAGATGAACGGGAGGCTCGATGGGCAGCGAGAGCCCTCCCCGTCGGAGGGGGAGGTCGTCCGTCTCCCCGAGCCAGGCGACGTGCTGGACCTCGCCCTCGAGGACCTGGAGCTGGTGTACGCCTACGTGTTCGCCAGGGTGGGCAACCGAGCCGACGCCGAGGACCTGACCCAGCAGGTCGCCGTCCGGGCGA
>DATGLL010000230.1:0-43195 GCA_035294145.1 Candidatus Dormiibacterota bacterium
TTCCTGGTCGCCCGGCCAGAGGTCGACCCCCGCCGCATCGTCCTCGTCGGCCAAGGCTTCGGCGGCTACCTGGCCGCGCGTGCGGCTAGCCACGACCATCGCCCCGCCGCCCTGGTCACGGATCCTGGCCTGGTCGACCTAGAGGCCGCCATCATCGCCAGGATGGGCCCAGAGCTGGTCGAGCGCATCGCGGCCAAGGACCCGACCGTGGAGGACCTTCTCCGATCCTCGCTCAGGCCCGAGCACCGGTTCAGCAGGGAACGCAGCCTCCGCTCTTGCGGGCTCCTCACCCACCACGAGCTCCTCCACGCCATGCTGGGCTTCCGGCTAGACCCTGCTCGCATCCGATGCCCGACCCTGGTGTGCGACCAGGCCACCGATGTCCGCCTGGGCAATCAGGCGAGGATGCTGTATGAGGGCCTGACCGGCCGCAAGGACTATCTCCTCTTCGCCGCAGAGGACGGCGCCGAGCCCGAGCACCACGGGCTTGGCCGCGCCGTGGCCGAGGCGGTCTTCGACTGGCTGGACGAGGTCCTCGGCAGCAGGGGCCAACGGTGAGGGTGGGCCAGCCGGAGCGCTGGCGAGCCCCCTGGGGCTAAGAACTGCGGGCTCCCCGTACGCCACGTGGCTGCGGGCCGCGCCAGCATGATCCTCCACGGGGGAGACCTCCCGGCCACCACTCCACGAGATCATCCAATTCCCTTCCCCCCCCCACGGCGGGGCCCCGGCAGCCGAGCTCCGGGGTCCCCCTTCCCAGCGATGTCGCTACCATGGCCGACATGTTGCTGGGGCGCGCGCAGGAGTGCGCCCGGGTGGAAGCGGTCCTGGAGACAGCCCGGTCAGGCCAGGCCACCGCGCTCTTGGTGACCGGCGAGCCAGGGATCGGCAAGACCGCCATCCTCCGACACGCCGTCGAGCGGGCCCAGGGATTCCGGGTGCTGCAGGCGGCTGGCGTTCCGGTCGAGGCCGGCTGGCCCTACGCGGGTCTCCACGCGCTGCTGTGGCCGCTGGCTGGTCTCCTTGGGGAGATCCCTGAGCGTCACGCCAGGGTGCTGGAAGGGGCGCTGGCCTTGGCGCCAGTCTCCAGCGCCCATGAGATGGAGGTTGGAGCCGCCACCCTGAGCCTGCTCGAGGCCGCAGCCGAGCGGGAGCCGGTGCTCTGCGCGGTGGACGACGCGCACTGGCTCGACGCCGACTCAGCTCGGGCGTTGGGCTTCGCCGCTCGCCGCCTGGGTACCCAGCGCCTAGCCGTGATCATCGCACTGCGAAGCCATGAGGCGGCCAGCGCCCACTTCGGTGGCATCCCAGAGCTGCCCGTCAACGGCCTGGAATCCGTGGCGGGCATGGCGCTCCTGCGTCGAGAGGCCTCGGCCCCGGTGGCTGAGGAGGTGGCCCAGCGCCTGGTCGCCGAGGTGGCGGGGAACCCGTTGGCATTGCTCGAGCTGCCCCGGACCCTCACGGCTGATCAGCTGAACGGCCGGGAGCCGCTGCCAGCTCCGGTGCGGGCGGCGTCGGTGATCGAGCAAGCCTTCCTGGCCGAGATCGCGGAGCTGTCCGATTCGGCTCGCGAGGCCTTGCTGATCGCAGCCGCCAACGACAGCCAGGCGGTGGCCGAGGTCATTCGCGCATGCGGTGGGAGCTGGACGGGCACCTCCGAGGCGGAGCGTGCCCGCCTGCTGCGGGTCGAGGGCCCCAACCTCCGGTTCTCCCATCCCCTGATGCGCTCGGCCGTGTACCACGGAGCCGACCCGGAACGCCGGCGGCGCGCGCACGCCGCGCTGGCCGAGGCGCTGCTCCTCAGCGATCCCGACCGCTCGGCCTGGCATCGCGCCCTGGCCGCAGCCGGGCCGGATGAAGAGGTGGCCAAGGCTCTGGAGGTATCGGCGGCCCGGGCGAGGCGACGGGGCGGCACCTGGGCCGCGGCCAGGGCCCTCGCCACCGCAGCCCGTCTGAGCCCCAACCCGGCCCAACGAGCATCCCGCACCCTGAGCGCCGCCCGCGCTGCGCTGGCGGCAGGCGCGCTCACGGAGGCGGAGAGGTTGGTCGAGGAGGGACTGGCTCTGGCCGACGACGGGCTGCTGCGCGCCGACCTCATCCTGGAGGGGGCCAACGTCGCCTTCCGCCGACACGGGACCATGCCCGTGTCGACCCTGATAGTCGAGGTCGACTGGGTTCAGCGTCTCGACCCCGCCCGCGCCTCGGGCATGCTGACCCAGGCGGCTCGCTACCTCCTCGATCGCCCGGACGTCGAGGCGGCGAGACCGCTGGTCGCACGAGCCCTGGCCCTCCTGGAGGGACACCCGATCGAGGCCAAGGCCTCGGCCCTGGCCATACACGCCTGGCTGCAGTTGCTCGAGGGTGAGATGACGGAGGCACGACGGCTAGCGCTCGAGGTCCTTGAGCGCGTGCCCACCGTGGACGCCCGCGCCACCGCCCGTCTGGCCGGGGTCCTGGTGCTGGCGGAGGAGTACGAGACGGCTCGCCGCGTCCTTGAGTCCACGGTCGAGCGAGAGCGGCGGAGCGGCTCCATCGTGGGCCTGGCCTTCGTCCTCTCCGCCCTCTCCGAGCTCGAGCTTCGGCGGGGACGGCTGCTCCAGGCACGGGCGCTCGCGGCCGAGGGGCTGCAGCTCGTCGGCCCTACTGGCCCGGGCGCCTGGCGACGCCACTGCCAGCGGGCGGACCTCGAGGCACGCATCGGCAACGAGGAGGAAGCCCGCGCAGCGGCCGCGGCCACCATGGAAGGGGCGATCGAGGCCGGGGACAGCGCCACCCTGGCCCGGGTCAGGGCGGCACTGGGCCACCTGGAGTTGAGCCTCGGTCGCCCGGAGCGAGCGGTCGAGTTGCTCCTCGCAGCCGGTGACGGTGCCGGCCGCAATCCCGTCGTCCTCGCCTGCGCCGGCGACCTGGTCGAGGCCCTCGTACGCGCAGGCCGACGTGCGGAGGCCCGGACCGTGCTCGTCGAGCTGGAGCGATGGGGGGAGCTCGGCGACTGGGCCCGAAGCGTGGCCGCGCGTGGGCTAGCCCTCCTCGCCGACGACGAAGAGGCCGATGAGCGCTTCTCGGCCGCCCTGCATGCCAGCACCGACCGGGTCTCACCTCTGGAGCGGGCCCGCACCATGCTCTGCTACGGCGAGCGGCTGCGCCGCCAGGGCCGTCGCCGGGCCGCGCGAGCTCAGCTTCGAGCCGCCCTGGAGACCTTCGAGCTGCATGGCGCGCGAGGATGGGCGGGGCGGGCCCGCCAAGAGCTCCAGGCCAGCGGCGCCACCGTGCGCCGGCGGGGCCTCGGTCCCGTCGAGGAGTTGACCCCCCAGGAGCTGCAGGTGGCCCTGCTCACGGCCTCGGGGGCCACCACCCGGGAGGCGGCAGAGCGCCTCTTCTTGAGCCCTCGCACGGTCGAGGTCCACCTGACCCGCATCTACCGGAAGCTGGGGGTCCGCTCCCGCACCGAGCTGGCGGCGCGCTTCGCCACCGACCCTCCCGGCCCCCCGCCTGACCTGCGGTCCACCTAGGCGCTCCCCCGCCCGTTTCGGCCGAGCCGCTGCCGTACACTGCCGTCCGTGCGCGTCGGCGTCGCCCTGGAGGAGTACGAGCTGGCGAGCGGCCGGGCGGCCAGCCTGAGAGAGCTCACCCGCCAGGCCCAGCGGGCCGAGGAGTTGGGCTTCGATTCGGTCTGGGTCATGGACCACTTCTGGATCGAGCGTGACGGGCGGCGACGCGGGACGCTGGAACCGCTGGTGGCCCTCTCCCACCTGGCGGCACGGACCCGACACGTCCAGCTCGGGGTCCTGGTCCTCTGCAACCCTTTTCGCCATCCAGGCCAGCTGGCCCGAGAGGTCGCGACCCTGGCCGAAGCTGCCGACGGGCGACTGATCCTCGGCCTCGGCGCAGGCTGGCACCGACCGGAGTTCGAAGCCTTCGGCATCCCCTTCAACCATCTCGTGTCACGGCTGGAGGAGACGCTGCAGGTGCTGCCGCCGTTGCTGCGTGGGGAGCGCGTGAGCTTTCGCGGGCGCTACCTCCACCTGGACGAGGCCGAGATCATCACCAACGTCCCGGCGCCGCCGGTGTGGGTGGCGGCGTCAGGCCCTCGGATGCTCCGGCTCACCGCTCGCTACGCCATGGGGTGGAACGCCGCTTGGGGCGGGCCCGACCCTGGCTGGTACCGGAGCCTGCTGGCGACGCTCCGCCAGGCCGAGGCGGCCCTCGGCCGCCGTAGCCCGCTCACGACGAGCGCCGGCCTTCTCGCTCTGCCGATCGAGGGGGACGCCCTCGATCGGGCCCTCGCCGGAGCGGCGAGGCTGATCGGGGAAAGCGAGGCCTTGCTGCGGGGACGGGTCGCCGTGGGTGGCCCGGAGCGCCTGGCGCGGATCATCCACGACTATGCCGACGCCGGCGCCGAGCACGTCCTGCTCTCGCTCTCCGTGACGCCCTTCTCGGGTCTCCATCCGACCTACCTGGACCGGGCGGGCGAGGCCCTGGCCGTGCTCCGGGGGGCGAAGCACCCCTGAGCCCCGGGAAGGGCCCCCGGCCAGCGAGCGAAGCGGCCGGGCGGCTGGAACCGCCCGGCCACCTCTCGGGGGAGATCTCTCTCAGCGCGTGGGTCGGCTGCGTCCTAGGTCGTCTGCGGACGAGGCGTGGACACCGTCCGCGTCGACGCTCGGCTCGCCAGGGCCAGCAGCACCCCGGCGACCACCACGGCGGCCCCGACGATCAGGGTCAGCGGCTCAGGCAGGGAGATCGCCAGCCGGTGATCGAGCGAGTAGACGCCCGGGCCCGCGAGGGCGATGGCCACCACAGAGGCGAGGATGGTCAGCGGGAACTCAAAGCCCCCGTTGTGGTTCCAGAACCCCTTGGCCAGGTGCACCGTGGCCGTCGCGACCAGCATCGAGCCAGCGATCGCGTAGGCTGCCAGCGGCGTCACCAAACCCAGCGCCAGGGCCAGCCCGCCCAGGAACTCGGCCAGCGCCGCGACCACGGCCCAGAACGGCGAGGGCCGGATGTTGAGCTGCCCGAGCATCCCGGCGAAGCCCTTCAGCCCGGGCCCGCCGAACCATCCGAACAGCTTCTGCGCGCCGTGGGCCGCCATCGTGAGGCCAACGACGATCCGAAGGATCAGCATCCCAACCCCGAGCATGCGCCGTCACCTCCTCGATCGATGGTGTCCTGGCCATCACTTACCCGCGTCCCTTGCGACCCAAACCCGGCCTTGCCATCCCCGGTGGCGCTCCGCCCGGGCGTCGCCTGGGAACGTGCCCCGCTCGGCACGATGCAGTGCCAGCACTCGTCCAAGAGCGCAACGTGTTCCAAAAGGTCCTGGAGCTGTGCCGACAGCTCGGCGTGGAGCCGCTCGTCGGGCTCGTAGGCGTACTTCTCCAGCGCGATCTCCCAGGCTGCCTTCAGTGCCATGGTCACCCCCCGGCCCCATCAACGTCGTCACCGCCCCTGGGCGGCCATCCCAGGTGAGCCAAAGCCACTCGCTTCCCAATCCTCACCTGTGCTGCCATACCCGGCCAAGGGCTTCACGAAACCTGGGCGGAGCCGCGACCGACGACCGCGCCCCTGGCCACGCCCCTCATCATGGGTGGATGGCTCCAGATCCCCCTCCTTGCCTTGCGGTCAGGGCCGACGGCACCGGGGGCCGGCACCCGGCCAGGCTTCGGCCACCGCCGCGCCGCAGCGCCAGGCACGAACTCGGTCCCGCACTGTGATAAGATCCCCAGAGGCTACCCCCTACGGGGGTAGTGATTTAAGGCGCTCATGGGCACGACCCGGCCCGAGGCGATGGATCGTGAGGTAGTACTCGATGTCTGACTCGGTCGAGCAGATCGCCCTGCGGCTGACCCGGCTCGGGTTCTCGCAGTACGAGGCCCGCACCTACGTCGGGCTGCTGGTCGCCCAGGGCACCACCGGGTACGCCATCTCCAACCAGACAGGGGTTCCGCAGCCAAAGGTGTACGAGACGCTGCGCCGACTGGTGGAGCGAGGAGCGGTGATCCAGACCGGTCAGCGCCCTGCCCGGTACGCGGCGGTTCCCCCGGACCAGTTGCTGGCAACCCTGGAGGCAGATTTCCGGTCACGCCTGGATGCCGCCCGAGTCGGGCTGGAGTCGCTGCCCCGGAAGGACCACCAACAGCCGCCGATGGCGGTGTCCCGTCTCGACAGCTTCGAGGGCGTGGTCGAGCAAGCCCGCGAGGGGATCGCCCGGGCGCAGAGCCGGGTCTACCTGCACGGCCGCGCGGGCGAGCTCCACCCCCTGGGCGAGGTGGTCGGCGCCGCCGTGGAGCGGGGGGTACGGTTCGTGATCGTGCACTTCGGGCCGCTGCCCTTCCCCCGCCCCCGCGGTCAGGTGGTGCGGCACGCCAGCACCGAGGGCACGCTCTACGCCTCCCGCCAGGTCCGGCACCTGGCCGCGGTCGTCGACTCCCGGTGGTCGCTCTGGGCGCTGGCCCGCGATGGCGAGCACTGGGAGGGGCTGCACAGCGACGCCCCGCTGCTGGCCAGCCTGGTCAAGACCTACATCCGCCACGACCTCTTTGTGCAGCGGATCTACGCCGACTCGCCGGACGTCCTCGAGGCCCGTTATGGGCCGGGCCTGCTGAAGCTGGCCGACCTCTCCGCCGACGCCGAGGAGGCGGACGACCTGGTCGAAGGTGCGGGCTGATCGAGCCGGCCCCGGGGGGGCCGGGCGATCCATCCAGGACCGGTGGCGCCCTGGGCCAGCTCGAGCACACCAAGGGCGATCGCAGGTCTGTGCCGGCGTCCTCGGGATCGAGGGACGCGGCCGGGCGGGGGCCGCCGGCGAGAAGAAGGGATGATGCGGAAGGTCGATCTGCACTGCTACCCCGGCACCCGGCCCTGGATCGACTCCCAGGGGCCGTTCGTGGAGGCGCTCGCCGCCTATTGGAACCACGAGTGGGCTCCCAAGGAGGAGGACCAGGTCGTCCAGGAGTTCCGGGCGGCGGGGGTGGAGGTGGTCCTGGTGGCCTTCGACATCGAGACCGTGACCGGGGCGCCACCCTGCACCAACGACTACGTGGCCGGTATGCGGGACCGACACCCGGACTGCATCCTCCAGGCCTGGGCCGCGGTCGACCCCTTCAAGGGCGAGGCGGCGCTGCGCGAAGCGGAGCGGGCGATCCGGGAGCTGTGCCTGCTCGGCTTCCATTTCCACCCCATCATGGGCCGCTACGCGGTCAACGACCCCGAGCTGCGCCCGCTCTTCGAGACCATCGCCGGGCTTCGGGTGCCGGTCATGATCGACGTCGGCACCACGGGGATGGGAGCCGGCCTGCCCGGGGGGATGGGCGCCCGGCTCCAGCATGCCCACCCGATGGCCATCGACGACCTCGCCGCCACCTTCCCCAACCTCACCATCGTCGCCGCCCATCCCGGCTGGCCCTGGGTGGACGAGATGACGGCGGTGGCCCTGCACAAGGCCAACGTCTACTGGGAGCTGTCAGGCTGGGCGCCGAGGTACTTCCCGGAGAGCTTGAAGCGAGACATCCGCGGGCGTCTCCAGGACAAGGTCATGTTCGGCAGCGATTACCCCAGCCTTCCCTACGACCGGCTCTTCAGGGAGTGGGAGGAGCTCGGCTACTCGGACGAGATCATGCACAAGGTCTTCCACGAGAACGCCGAACGCATCCTCGGCCTCCGGCCCGCCGGCGCCGGCGGGCGTCGCTGACCCGATGCCCGGGCAGCCCCCCCTCGACGGCGTCGTCCCCCACCCCCCAGAACGGGCGGCCCTCTACCGGGCCCGGGGGTACTGGCAGGACCGCACCTTGGCCGAGGTCTTCGCCGAGGTGTTCGACCGGCACCCCGAGCGGGTCGCCCTCCTGGCCGGCGACCGCACCATCACCTACGGGGAGCTGGGGCGCTGGGTGGTCAGCCTAGCCGGGCGCTTGCACCGGATGGGCCTGCGGCGCCGCGAGCGGGTGGTGGTGCACCTCCCCAACAGCGCTGAGTTCGTCGCCCTCTACCTCGCCTTGCAATGGATCGGGGCGATCCCGATCATGGCCCTGCTCCCCCACCGTCGCCTGGAGATCGACTACTTCGTCCGGCTGGCCGAGGCGGTGGCCTACTTCGGGGTCGACCTCGAGCTCGGCCGGGAGGTGCAGGCGAGGAACCCCTGCCTGCGCTGGCTGATCCCGCCCGAGGCACTGTCCCCGGAGCCGGCCGCCGCCCAGCCCCCGGCGGTGGAGGTCGACCCGGACGACCCCTGCGCGCTCCTGCTCTCGGGGGGGACGACCGGCATCCCCAAGCTGATCCCCCGCACCCACAACGACTACCTGTACAACTCGCGGGCGGCGGCGGCGGTGCAGGACGTCGGCCCCGACGCCTGCCAGCTGGCGGTGTTGCCCTTGGCCCACAACATGCCCCTGGCCTGCCCAGGCGTGCAGGGGTTCTTGCTCCACGGCGCGCGGGTGGTGATCGGGCCCAGCACCCGGGCGGCGGACGTCTTCCCCCTCATCGAGCGACACCGCGTCACCCACGTGGCAGCGGTCCCGGCGCTCTACCTCCGCTGGCTGGCCGACCCGGCCTGCGGCCACCACGACCTCTCCTCGGTCGTGCTCCTGCAATCGGGAGGCCAGCGGCTCCAGCCCGAGGTGCGACGCCGCCTGGCCCAGGCCTTCCCCAACGCCTTCGTCCAGGAGAACTTCGGGATGAGCGAGGGAACGTTGTTCTTCGTCCGTCGGGACGACCCGGAGGAGGTCCGGATGGAGACGGTGGGCAGGCCGATCTGCCCTGACGACGAGGTCCGGCTCTGCGACGAGGAGGGGCGGGAGGTGCCGGAGGGCGAGGTCGGGGAGCTGACCGTGCGCGGGCCCTACACCCTCTGCGGCTACTACCGGGCCCCTGAGCACAACGCGCGGGTCTTCACCCCCGACGGCTTCTACCGCTCCGGCGACCTGATGCGACGGCACCCCTCTGGCGCCTACCTGGTCGAGGGACGCATCAAGGACCTGATCAACCGCGGCGGGGAGAAGATCAGCGCGGAAGAGGTCGAGAACCTGATCCTCACCCACCCGGCGGTGCGCAACGTGGCCTGCGTTCCGGTGCCCGACCCCGTGCTCGGTGAGCGGATGTGCGCCTGCGTCATCTTGCACGAGGGCGCGACCCTGACCCTGGAAGGGCTCGCCGAGCATCTGCTCGGCCTGGGCCTGGCCAAGTTCAAGCTGCCCGAGCGGCTGGAGGTGATGCCCGACTTCCCGCTCTCCCCCTTCGGGAAGGTGTCGAAGAAAGCGCTGGCCGAGCAGCTCGCTTGAGCCGTCAGGCTCACGAGCCACCTCGGGGCACGATCGGCAGCAACAGATAGGCCTCGTGGCCAGGGCCGGTGTGCAACGTGGTTCGGCCGCCGAAGATGCTCCGAGGGCGATCCTGGGGGTGGGTGTGGAGGAAGGGGCCGCAGCCACGGTTGGCCAGATCGTCCAGACCCTTGGCTCCACGGGCGAAGTCCCGGCCGGAGACGGTCAGGACCAGGCGATAGCCAGGAGGGAGGATGATGCAGGTGGGCCAGATCTCGACATCGACCTCGTAGACTCGGTGCGGGACCAAGGGCTGGGCCCTGACGTGCGGGTGATAGGGCTGATACGGCTTCGAGCGCACGGGATCGATCTCTCGGTGGGAGGCACGGAGCCAGCCTTGGGCAAGCGGGGTCGCCGGGTCCAGCGTCCCCTGGAAGGTGACCTCCTCCCCCTCAGGGGAGAAGGCTTGAAGGGTCAAGAAGAGGTCCGCATCCGAAGTGGAAGAGGAGAGGAAGAGCTTGGCTGCCAGCGGCCCCGTGACCTCTGTCTCCTCCCTCAGCGGAGGCGAGGAGAAGGCGACCCCCTCACCCAGGGCATCGAACGTCACCCGCGACGCAACCGGAGAGGGCTGCCAGCTCAGGCTGAGGGCATCCGCGTTGAGGTGGAGTTTGGTCCAGCGGGTGCGTTCCAGTGGCCACGCTTGCTCGCGGCGAAGTTGGAAGCGTTCTCCCGGCCGGCGTACGAACAGCAACACGGGAGCCTCTTGATCCCAGCCGTTGTCGATGCCCTTGAGGAAGTGATCGAGAAACCGCCGCTGAAGGTCGATCCCCACGGGTAGGTAGAACCACTCTTCGTGACGGCCACCGTGCACCTCCAGCCACTTCTGCCTGGAGGCCGATTCGGTGAAACCAGTGAAATTGCCACGAGGATGGAGGCCGAATCCACCCCAGTTGGCCGCCGACAGGAGAGGCACGGTGATCTTCGAGAAATCAGCCGACCGAGAGCGGTGGAATTGGTCGTCAAGCGGGTGAGCGAGCATGTTCCCCAGGAGATCGGTGCGGTTGGCGGCCAGCTCCTCCTCGCTCAGCGTCTCCGGCCCCGCTGCCGGTTCGTCCAGCCATCGATCCCATGGCCCACGATGGCCCTTGCCATGCTGCATCCGGAGCACGCGACTCGGGTACCAGAGCTCGAAAAAGCCGTTGCTCAGGATGCCGCCGTGGCGGCTGACCTCCCGGTAGTGGTCGTTGGCACCGTCCCATGGCACGATGGCGGCCAAGTGCGGGGGGTTGAGTTGGGCCACATGCCACTGGTTCATCGCGTAGTAGGAGACGCCGCAGAGTCCCACTCTGCCCGAGCACCAGGGCTGACCAGCAGCCCACTCGATGGCCAGGTAGTAGTCCCGTGCCTCTCGGGGAGACCAACAATCGAGGATCCCAGGAGAGCGTCCAGCGCCTCGGGAGTCGACCCGCACGACGGCGTACCCAAAGGGCACCCACCGCTCCGGGTCCACGGTCTCCCAGACCATGTAGCGTCCGCTGGATCCCTCGAGGACCTCCGGATGTCGCCGGATCAGCCACTCCCACTCCGGCGCGTAGCCATCCTGGTAGGCCAAGCCCTTGCCATAGGGGCCCATGGTCATGATCACCGGCACTCTTGCCTGGTCCTGGGGACGGAAGACATCAGCCCGTAGCACGATGCCGTCGTCCATGGGGATGGGCAGGTCCCGCTCGACGATGAGGTCGGCCGTCTCACCCATGCCGCTCTCCGGGCTCGAGGCCGGCAGGAGGCGAGACGGGCCTTGAGGTCGATGGGGCCAGAGGCCGCAACCTTCTCAATCTCGCTCGCGCCTGTGGATCGATCATCTCCGGCTGCCACTCGAGGCCGTGGTCGGCCTCACAGATCACCCGCTCCACCCCCGGCAGCCCACCCACCGCCTTCTTGATGGCCTCCTGGAAGTACGCGAACTGGAAGCAGAACGGGCTGGTGAGCCGGAGGCTGACCCTGACCTGCCCTCCCCGCACCTCAAGGTCTCGCAAGAGACCCATCTGCAGGACGTTCAGAGGAACTCCGGTGGCAACGCTGCAGGGATCGACGACGTGCTCCAGGGCAGCCCGAACCTGCTCCGGTGTCGGGGTCGATGCGGAACGGCAGCTCGACATGTCGGCGCTCCTCACTCGACCATCCCGGCCACCGCCGTGGTCGAGTACGGCGCAGCTCGGCCCTCCCGCCGACGGCGCCCGAAATCGTCGTCGCGAATGCGGCTCAGCCGTTCTGCGAGGTCCAATCCAACCATGCGTGCATAGTTCTCGGCCAAAATCTTGCGCTTGGCCTCGATCGTAAGCTGAGGCACCCCATACCCCTCCACCACCTCAGGAGGGAACTGGAACCGCCAGAATGCCTCCAGGTGAGGTTGGGGGTGAAAGGCCATGGCACCGGTGCCCCAGAGGATCCGCTCGATGGCGGTCTCTCCTCCCACCGAGAGCAGGACCTGGAGAACGTGCTGGAAGGCAGCCGGTCGGACCGCGGCCAGGGCGGTCGTGATCTCCAGGTTCAAATAGACGTTGGAAAACCTGGCGATCTGCCAGGCGGATTCCTCCACGAAGGCCATGCCACCGTGCACCACCTCGAAGATGAGGTCAGGAAAGGCGATGGCAGCTCGGTCGATGTCGTCCATCTTGTAGTGCTCGATGGGCACTGGGCCGAGGGGAACCGCTTTGTGGATGGCGATGACCTTAATCCCCAGCTGTCGGGCTCGCTCAAAGACGGGGAAGGCGACCTCGGGATCGTCCATCTTCCAGGCGCCGAAGTTCCCTGTCGCCCAACTGTTGGGATAGAGCTTGAGACCAATCGGATCCAGGATCTCTACCTGCCGCTGCAACTCTTCCAAAGCCGCAGGTCCCTGCAAGGGATCGACACCAGCGTAGACTACGAAACGATCGGGCCAACGCTCCTTAACCTGACATGCCTTCTCCAACGACACACAGCCGTCAGCGAAAGCATTGATCGGCAGCACGTGGTAGACGGCCAGGTCGGTGTCGCTCTCCAGGAACACCATCGAGGCGGTCTCTTCAACGCTCCAATCCCTCAGGTAACCTTGCTTCGGGATCTTGTAGCCACGTCCCGAGAGTTCGTAGTTGGCGCCCCAGACCAGCTCCGCCAACGGTTTGGCGAACTCGTTCGCATAGTTGCTGGGGTCGAAGTTGTAACTGTGCACCACCGCATCGATCACGGGCACCTCGCCGATCATCGTCGAGACCTCCTGAGCACCTACCGTCGTCAAGCCCCCCAGGCCGAGGGGGGCGGAACCGACCCTGGCCTGCCCTCACCGATCGATCCAACGGCATGGGATCGAAGCGCCGACCTCCGCAGGCCCACGCATCACCTCCTCCTCCCAACTCAGCTGGGCCCTCCACCACGGCACCCAGCCGACCAGCGGTGCGGCCTTCTGTGGATCAAGCATCGGTGGAGCCATGGGAGCCCTCGGCCGGCACGGCCATTCGGTGGAACCTGCGCCAGATAACATTGGCCAAGGATCGCAACCCGGGCCACATGCCACGTGGCAGCAATCGGATGACCAGGATCAGGCAAAGTGCAATGATGAGGGTGCTGAACGCCTGGTACTGCTCCAAGAGCTGGTCGATCGTGACCACGAAGATAGCGCCAACGATGGGTCCCTGCCAGGTGCTGAGCCCGCCCAGGACCGAGATCACGATCATGTTGATGGTCCAGTCGAAGCTGAAGGCGGAATACGGCTCGATGCTGATCTGCTGTAGGGCGATGAGCGAGCCCACCAGCCCCACGATGAGGGCGCTCAAGCTGAAGGAGAGGACCTTGATGCGTAGGCTGCGTACTCCCACGCCTGCCGCCGCATCCTCATCATCCCGGATGGCCATCAACATCAGCCCGAACCGGCTCCGGACCACAGCTACGATCGCGACCGTGGAGAAGACGGTCAAGCCAACCGCCATCGCGTAGAGCGTGCTCTCGTCAGGCGCATCGCTCCCAGGAAAGCTGAGGCCGCTGGTGGCACCTGTGTATTGCCAGTTGATCATCCAAGCTTGCACTGCCAGCGCTACCCCCAAGGAGGCCACCGAGAAGTACACCGAGCGCAAGCGCATGATGACAAGGCCAGTGGCAGCCGCCATCGTGGCTGGCAACAGCCCGCTGAGTGCAACCACGGGGGGCAAGGGCCAATCAGTGCGTACCAGCAGGGTAGCAGTGGTATAGGAACCCACTCCCACGAACAGCGAGTGAGCCATGGAGAACTGACCTCCGAACCCCCCGACCAGGTTCCAGGCCTCGGCCATGGCAATGGAAGTGAGCAACGCGAAGCCCACCACCAGCCCGTAGGGCGGGAGATAGCCCGGGGCGGCCAGCAGTGCAGCCGCTAGCGCCAGGACGGCAAGCATGGCCGAGAGCGTCCGAGGCCGGAGCACCCGGCCCGGGCCGGGCTTCCCATACCCGTTTTCCACGAATGGGACCCTCATCGATGCCCTCCCCCGAAGAGTCCTTGGGGCCGTAGCAGCAGAACCACAACGAGGGCGGAGAAGACGATGAGGTCCTGGTAGGTGGGACCGATAGCCGCTGCCACCGACTCCTCAAGGAGCCCGATCAAGATCCCCCCAGCCAGAGTTCCCCAGATCGAGCGCATGCCGCCGAGGACGATGACGGTGAAGCCTCGCAGGAGCCAGCTCAGCCCGGTGGTCGGGGTCACAGAGAAGGCGATGGCGATCATCACCCCGGCCACCGAGGCCAAGGCAGCCGAGAGGGCCAGGGTCAGGGCGTAGACGTGGGGCACGTTGATCCCCACCGTGGCCGCGGCCTCGGGATCCTCGGCGGCGGCCCGTAGAGATCGACCGAAGGGCGTGGCGCTGACCAACAGGTAGGTGGCGACGATGAGAGCACCACCCCCCAAGCCACCGATGAGGAAGACGGTCCTCACCGGGTGCCCGAAGACGGTGATCCCCGTGACCGCATAGCTCACCTGCAGCGAGCGCGGGTTGCCGGAAAAGAGGAGGAGGAAGAGCGTCTGGGCGATGAGGGAAAGCCCAAACGTGGCCACCAGGGGCGCCTCCAGACCCGCCGGTAGGAGCGGATTGAGCAGCCAACGCTGCAGCGGATAGGCAATCGCGGCCAGCAGTGGTGCCACCACGAGCAGGGCGAGAAAGGGATTCCAGTGGAGCAGGCCCACGCTCACGATGGCCAAGTAGGCACCCCCAACGATCAGCTCTCCGTGGGCCAGGTTGACCAGCCGCATCACGCCGAAGACGAGCGTGAGGCCGATGGACACCAGAGCGTAGAGCCCTCCCACCAGCACACCGTCGATGACCACACCCAGTGTCGCCGCTGGCATCCTCAGCTTCCCGCTGCTCGTGACCCCAGGTAGGCGGCCCGCAGGCCAGGATGCTGCAAGGCCATCTGAGGAGTGCCGACAAACGTGACCTGACCCCGCTCCAGCACGTAGGCGCGATCACACGCGTCCAAGGTCCGATGCACGTTTTGCTCGATGAGCAGCATGCCTACCCCGAGCTCACGGACACGTTCCAGCGCCCGGTAGATGTCCTCGATGACTTGGGGGGCGAGACCTAGAGAGAGCTCGTCCAGGATGAGCACCTTGGGCTGTGCCATCAAGGCCCTCGAGATTGCCAACATCTGCTGGTAGCCGCCGGAGAGTGTGGCGGCGGTTCGGCTCTCCCAATCCTTGAGCCTGGGGAAGAGTCCATAGACTTGATCCAGAGCCACGCGCATGGCGTCTCCACGGGACCGATAACGTCCCCCCAGCTCCAGGTTCTCGCGAACCGTCATCTCCCGGAAGAGACGGCCCCCTTCATGAACGATGGCCACCCCCAACCTGGCTCGCTGATGAGCCGGCACGCCAGTGACGTCGAGGGACCCCAGATGGATCCTGCCCCCGGCCAGGGGGACGATGCCGGCAATCGCCCTGGAGAGCGTGGTCTTGCCGGCACCGTTGGGCCCCAGCACGGCCACGATCTCCCCTGCTCCCACCTGGCAGCTGACCCGGTCGAGGGCACGAAGCGGGCCGTAACGCACGCTCACCTCGTCGACCCTGAGCACGGGGGAAGGCTCCTCCCGAGCCGGGCTAGGCACCGAGGGCCTCGGCCCCCGAGCCGAGCGGCTCCCCATGTAGACATCGACGACCACGGGATTGCGAGCGATCTCCGCTGGCCGACCCTCGGCGATCTTGCGTCCCCAGTTGAGGACCACCACCCGCTGTGCCAGCGACTCCAGCACCGTCTGGACGTGCTCCACGACCAGCATCGCGGTGCCCTGTTGGTGCACCGCCTGCAACATCTCGATCACCTCGTCGATCTCACCCGCCGTGAGCCCAGCCGCGACCTCGTCCAGGAGCAAGACCCGAGGATTGATGGCCAACGCTCTCGCCACCTCCAGGCGTTTGAGGTCCAGGAGCTGGAGGCTCCTCGCCGGGAGGTTGCGCTTGTCAGCGAGCCCGCACAGCTCCAGGACCGTGGACACATGGCGCTCCGGAGCGGGCACACGGTGGCGACAGGCATAACTGGCCACGAGCAGGTTCTGGGCGACCGTCATGTCCCCGAAGGGATGGGGGATCTGATGAGCCAACCCCACCCCCAGGCGGGCCACCTGCGCCCGCGGCAGTCGGTCAATGCGAACCCCGTCCAGCTCGATCTCACCGACGCTGGGGCGCTGCACGGCCGCGATCAGGTTGAGCAGGGTGCTCTTCCCGGCCCCGTTGGGCCCGATGATCCCGACCAGTTCCCCGGCGCCCAGGCTGAGATCGAAGTGTTCGAGCGCCACCACCCCGCCGAAGCGTTTGCCCACCCCACGACAGGTGAGCAGCTCGGTCCTCATCGATCCCGTCCCTCGAACGCCTCTGCTCCGAGAGGTGGCGTCCCAGTCATGGAGAGGACTTCGTCGAACCTAACCCGACGGCCGACGAGCGACACGCCTGTCCGAGCGGCGACCTAGGCCAGGCCAGGAACCGGGCTCTCGATCCTGCCCGCTCCCGCGATATTGGTTGGGTAGATAGGCACCATGTTGGCCCCCTGCCACTGTGTCATGTAGACCTTGAAGATAGAGGCATGCCGGTTATTGAACTTCACTGGGCCAGCGAGATACGTCTTGTTGGTCCGAGCCAACGCGGCGTTGACGGCGCTGGCATCCGTGGACCCGGCGGCGCTAATGGCATCGAGCATGATCATGGCTTGGGTGTAGACCGACGACATGATGGCCAGGTCCGATGTCAACCCGCCGGTCATGGAGACGAAGTGGTCATAGAAGCGCTGGCTGCCGGGATAGCCCATCTGTGGGGTCCACCAACTGATGGCCTCGGTCCCCTCGGCGATGGGACCAAGACCCTGGCGCCAGGCGAAGCTATTGGCACACTTCTCGCAGGCAGCGTACTTGGGGTGAAAACCCAGCGCCTTCATCTGCTTCCACAACGTCTGGCCGTCGGGGGGCAGCATTTGCGCGATCAAGATCTCAGCGTTGGCCGCTTTGGCCTGTGCAATCTGGTTGGAGAAGTCAGTGGTCCCTACGGGGAAACTGGCGTGATAGGCGATGGTGTAACCGTACTCAGGGGCCTCGTTGATCCAGAGGTTGCCCATGGTGATGCCGTCCTCTTCGGTATCGGTGAAGAGGGCAACCCGCTTATTGCTGCTGATCAAGTTCGCCGCCTGGTACTCGAGCGGAGCTTGCTGGGTCTCATCGAAGGTCAGGAACCAGCCGTACTTCCAACCGTTGGGCTGACCACTCAGGCAGGCATGGAGGGGGCACTGGGCGATATCTGGAACTCGAACCTGATCGGCAGCGTTGAAGGCGGGTATCACCAACGGTGGCGTCGCCGGCCCGAACTCCGCCACAGCCCCATACCGCTGAGCCAGGTCACGCGTCTGCTGACTGACCAGATTGGGGTTGCTTTGGTCGTCAAGCTCGACAAGCTTGACGTGGTGTTTGCTGCCCCCGACGCTGAGGCCTCCTTGGGCATTCACGTCCTGGACGGCGAGCTCATAAGCCCCCTTCAGCTGCGCACCAAAAGGCGCCAGAGCGCCGGTGAGGGGCAGCGTCGCACCGATGACGATGCTCCCAGCGGCCCCGGAGCTGCCACCGCAGGCAGCAAGCAAGACGACCGTCCCGGCTACTGCGCTTCCCCAAATGGGCATTCGTTCGTGGAATCGCATTCGACCCTCCTGCGCCGGCGCTCCGGCCTCGGTCAGGGCAGGCCCCGTCCATGTCTCAGGGCAGCGCTAGCGCTGCCCTGCCATCCTGATGGCTCCTGTCAGGTGCCATGACCGTTACCGCGATCATATTCCCTTCGCAAGTAGTTAGCAAGCCGACGGACTCATGTACGATCACCGCGTGAGCGGCCGCAACCGTGACTCGAGCGACGAGCCATTCGAGATCCTCTTCCGGCCCGGCCGCCCGCCCGAGGAGGGCGGCCATCCCGGCCTGCGACCCCGCCGCGTCCATGAGGACGGCATGCTCATCGAGTACGACACGGCCGTGCCCATGCGCGACGGCGTCCGAATCTACGTTGACGTCTTCCGGCCCCCGAGCGAGGAGCCGGCGCCGGTCCTGGTGGCCTGGAGCCCGTACGGGAAGCACGGACCGGTCGGTTACCACCTCTTCCCCAACTCCGACGTCGACCCGGCCTGGGTCTCCCGCCACGCCGCCTTCGAAGCCCCCGATCCCGCCTACTGGGTCCGCCACGGCTACGCCGTGATCAACGTCGATCCTCGTGGCACGTGGTGCTCGGAGGGAGAGGCGACCTTCTGGAGCCCGCAGGAGGCCGAGGACCTCTACGACCTGGTGGAGTGGGCGGGCACCCGGCCCTGGAGCAACGGCCGGGTGGGCATGGCCGGCGTCTCCTACCTGGCCATGGTTCAGTGGAGGGTCGCGGCGGCGGGGCCGCCCCATCTCGCCGCCATCAACCCCTGGGAGGGGGTCACCGACCTCTACCGGGAGATGACCCACCACGGCGGCATCCCGGAGAACCGGTTCCTCCCCATGTGGTGCGAGCGTCGAGTCCCGTACTCCCGGACCCGGGTCGAGGACCTGGCCGCCATGGCCGCCCGGCATCCTCTCTTCGACGCCTATTGGACGAGCAAGAACCCCGACCTGCCTCGGGTACGGGTGCCGGCCTACGTGGTCGCAAGCTGGTCCGACCAGGGGCTGCACACCCGTGGCACCCTGGAGGGCTTCCGGCGCATCGGCTCGGAGCGGAAGTGGCTGGAGGTGCACGGGGGCAAGAAGTGGGCGTACTTCTACCGCCCGGAGAGCGTCGAGCGGCAGCGCTTGTTCTTCGACCGTTTTCTGAAGGGCCGGCCGAACGAGGTCGACAGCTGGCCCCGGGTCCGGATCGAGGTGCGCGAGCGGTTCTCGATCGGCCATTTCCGGGACGAGGACGAATGGCCGCTGGCGCGGACGCAACACACCCCCCTCTACCTCGACGCCCGCACCGGCACGCTCTCGACCACCCTACCGGAGGTCGAATCCGAGGTGCGTTACGATGCCCGCGCTGGGGCCGGGGCACGCTTCGACCACCGCTTCGACCGGGACACCGAGCTGACCGGGCACATGAAGCTGGCCCTCTGGGTGGAGGCCGAGGGCGCGGATGACCTGGACCTCTTCGTGGCCGTGCAGAAGCTGGACGCCCACGGCCGTCTCGTCCCCTTCTCCTTCTTCAACGCCTTGGAAGACGGTCCGGTGGCCTTGGGTTGGCTCCGGGTCTCGCACCGCGAGTTGGACCCGGAGGTCTCGACCCTCGAGCAGCCCCGGTTGCGGCACCGGCGCGAGCTCCGGCTGCGACCCGGCGAGACGGTGCCGGTGGAGATCGAGGTCTGGCCCTCGTCGACGCTCTTCCGGGCTGGCGAGGCCCTGCGGCTGGTGGTGCAGGGATGCGACGTCTACCGCTATCCGCCCGAGGTCGTGGCCATGGCCCACACCGAGACCCGCAACGCCGGGCACCACGTCATCCGCACCGGCGGCCGGTACCGCTCCCATCTCCTGGTGCCGGTCGTCCCGCCCGCGCCGGGCGACGGGGCGGGTCGGGGGGAGAGGGCGAGGGCCATGCCGACGCCGACTCGGAAGCCGGAGAGATGAGTGAGGAGGATGGCCATGGCGAGAGAGACCAGGGTGGCCCTGGTGACCGGTGCCTCGAGTGGGATGGGTCAGGCGACGGCGGAGCGGCTCGCCCGCCACGGTTTCGATGTGGTCGTGAACTACGCTCGGCGGGCCGAGGGAGCCCGGGAGACGGCGACCAGGGTGGAGGCGGCCGGCCGCCGGGCGCTGGTCGTGCAGTGCGACGTGAGCGATGAGGGCTGCGTCCGGGCCATGGTGGAGCGCTGCCGGGAGACCTTCGGTCGTCTCGACGCCCTGGTCAACGCCGCCGGCACGACGGTGAAGCAGCCACCGGACGACCTCGAGGGCACCACCATGGAGGACTGGGATCGCATCTTCGACGTGAACGTCAAGGGGACGTTCCTGGTCACCCGCGCGGCGGCGCCCCTGCTGCGCGCCAGCCGGGGGAGCGTGGTCAACCTGGGCAGCCTGGCGGGCATCCGTCCCACCGGCGTCCAGCCCCATGCCTACGCCGCCAGCAAGGGGGCGGTGGCCACCTTGACCAAGACCCTGGCCGCCGCCCTGGCCCCAGAGGTGAGGGTCAACGCCGTCCTCCCCGGCTGGGTCATGGGTACCTGGATGGAGGAGCAGCTGGGCGAGAACTATGGCTGGCTGATGGAGCGACGAGCGAAGGCCACCCCGCTCAAGCGGGTGGCATCGAACCAGGACGTGGCCGAGGTCGTGGTCACCGTCCTCGAGCAGCTCCACTTCGTGACCGGCCAGCTCTTCCCCGTCGACGGCGGCTACTCGATCGTGACCTGAGCCCGGCCCGAGACCGGCCGACCGAGGAGGGGCAGAGGCCAGCCGGTGATCGACCCGATCGGGCTCAGAGAACGCGCTTGCCCCGGCGGTGAAGATGCCGGGGGCGTGGGCCCCGGCCAGCTCCGCCCACCAGCCCTCGACCTCACCTCGCCCGAGGACGCCGGACCTTCGAAGCCAGGGCAGGCGCCGGTCCAGCAGCAGGTGCCAGCGCGGGTGCCCGCCGAGCATCACCCGGGGCGAGCGCTGCTGCGCGGCGCCCGGTGCGGCCGGGAGCGATCCGGAGGCACGGATCCCGGTCGCACCAGAGGCCGCCTCGTCGACCACCGACCGGTGGTGGTGCCCTGGCCGACGGCCGCGTTCGCAGCCGGGTACATCGTGGCCCCGTCGGCGGTGCTGCCGGCCATGGGCCTCCGCAATCCCGGCTCCTGCTCCAGGACCATCCGGACGATGTACGGGCGGCGGCCCGGCCCAAGACCGCCGCCGAGCGCCGGGAGACGGTGTGTTGGGACGTGCCCATCCTCGGCCTCACGTTCGGGATGCCGCTGGCGGCCGTCGTCGCCGGGCTCCAGCTGCCGGCCCTCCCCTTTTCGGGGACGTTCGCGAACGCGTTCATCGTCATGGTCGCGTTCGACCCCTTCGACCGGCCGGTGATCGACCGGCTCGTGCTCTGCACCTTGACGCCGCGCTTCGTCGTCCTGCCCGGCACCGAGCCGTGCCCGCCGTACCGTCCCGGCAAGCTCGCCCAGCGCGGAGGCGACGTCGACCGCCTGCCCGCGCTTCCCGGCCATCCTCCCGCCGTTGGTATCGTGACCTGACGATGGAGCGCTCAGGCGCGCCCGAGGCGGACGCCGACACCCCCGAAGCCGCCTTCACCGCACTCCGCCCCCTACTCTTCTCCGTTGCCTACCGCCTGCTGGGGCGTCCCGCCGACGCCGAGGACACGGTCCAGGAGAGCTGGTTGCGCTACGCGCGGGCACCCGGGGAGGTACGCAACCCCCGCTCCTGGTTGATCCAGGTCGTCACCCGGCTCTGCCTCGACCAGCTGCGTTCGGCCCGGGTGCGGCACGAGCAGCCGGCCGGCATCTGGCTGCCGGAGCCGGTGCTCACCGGCGAGTCGGTCGCCGAGGACCCGCTGGAGATCGTGGAGCGTCGGGACCTGCTCTCCCTGGCCGCGCTCGCCATGCTGCAGCGGCTGTCTCCCGCCGAGCGCGCGGTCCTAGTGCTGCACGAGGCGATCGGCCTCACCCACGGGGAGGTGGCGGAGGTCATCGGCGTCAGCGAGGCCGGATCGCGCCAGCTGCTGGCCCGGGCACGCCGTCGCGTCGCGGCCGATCCGGCCCGCCAGCCCGCCCTCTCCCCGGCCATGCACCGCCGGCTGCTGGCAGCGCTCCGAGTCGCCTTCGACAGCGGCGACACCAGCACGCTGGTCGGCCTGCTCCGCGACGACGCCGCCTTGGTGGCCGACACGGGCGGCGAGATCCCCGCGCCCAGGCGTCCCATCGTCGGCCCCGGGAGGATCCTCCGCTTCCTGGCCGGGGTGGCGGCCCTGCGGCGGTTCACGGCGGCCGAGGTCGAGGTCAACGGCGAGCCCGGCCTCCTGTTCCATGCCGACGGGGAGCCCGCCTATCTCGTCGCCTGCGTGGTGGACGCCGAAGGCCGGCTGCGCCTCGCCCTCGACGTCGGCGGTCCGACCAAGCTCGCCTACGTCAGGCGCCAGCGGCTCCGTCTTTCCGCCTGATCTCCGTCACGCCCGGGGCCCCTACCCCGTCTACGGGAGAGACGCAGACATGCCCGACACCCCAGAGAGGAGGCAATCATGCGAGTCCTGGTCGTGGGAGCCGGTGGCGTCATTGGCACCCGGCTCGTCCCCCAGCTCCGTGGACGGGGACACGAGGTGATCGGCACCTCCCGCTCACCCGGCAGGGCCGCGCGCCTGCGGGCGCTCGGCGCCGAACCGGTCGTGCTCGACGCCCTGGACGCCAGAGCCGTCCATGAGACGGTCGCCACCGTCCGTCCCGACGCCATCGTCTACGAGGCCACGGCCCTGTCCAACCTGAGCGACCTGAAGCACTTCGACCGCAGCTTCGCCCAGACCAACCGGCTGCGGACCGAAGGGACGGACATCGTGCTCGCGGCCGCCAGGAACGTGGGAGTGCGGCGCCTCGTGTTCCAGAGCTACGCCAATCACCGCTACGCGCGCGTGGGCGGGCCGGTCAAGACCGAGGACGACCCACTCGACCCGGCCCCAGCCGCCACCATGCGCCGGTTGATCGCGGCGATGAACCGTCTGGAGCGGGCGGTCACCGAGGCCGGCGGGATCGCGCTGCGCTACGGCAACTTCTACGGCGACCCCGACGACGGCCTCGTCGCCCTCGTGCGAGCGCGCAAGTTCCCGATCGTGGGGAACGGCGCGGGGGTGTGGTCCCACATCCACCTCGAGGACGCCGCCGCCGCCACCGTCCTCGCTCTCGAGCACGACGGCCCGGCCGTCTACAACATCGTCGACGACGAGCCCGCCCCCATCGGCGTGTGGCTGCCGGAGCTGGCGAGGATCGTCGGGGCCAGGCCGCCCCGGCGCTTCCCGCGTCTGATGGCACGGCTCCTCGGCGGCGAAGCGGCCGTTGTGGTGACCACCGAGTCGCGAGGCGCTTCCAACGCCAGGGCCAAGCGAGAGCTAGGCTGGACCCTCCGCTACCCGAGCTGGCGCCAGGGCTTCGCGGTGGCCTACGGCCCACCGGGGACCCACCGGGCGGCCTGAGGTCGGGAGGGGCGGCCGTTCGCCACCTCCGGATCGGGGGCTGGCGGTGGCCGTCGAGCCATCCCTCTCGGCTGAGTGGACTCCGACACGGCGTGCCCGATCAGCGGTCACGCACGAAGCCAACACACCCTCAATACACGCAAGGTGTAGTCTACGTGTATGGCACGGATTCGAACCAACATCGAGATCGAGGACACCTACGTCCGCGCGATCATGGATCGGTTCGGAGTGCACACCAAGACCGAGGCTGTGGATCTCGCCTTGCGCCACCTGGCTGGCCAGCCCATGACCCGGGAGGAGGCTCTCGCGATGCGGGGCGCGCACGCCATCGCGGAGCCCCCCACCGATGTCCCGCCACCGGCATCCGCTTGATCCTCGCCGACACTTCTGCCTGGGTCGAGTACGACCGGGCCACGGGAAGCCCGGTAGATCGCCGCCTCACCGATTTGATCGCCGCCGAGGGACCGGTGGCGGTCACCGAACCGGTGATGATGGAGGTCCTGGCCGGGGCCCGCAGCGCGGAGCGAGAAGCCGACCTGCGCCGGCTGCTGCTCCGCTTCCACCTGCTCCGCTTCGAGGCGACGGCCGACTTCGAGGGCGCGGTGCGGATCTACCGCCGGTGTCGACGGGCGGGCGTGACCCCGCGTGGTCTGGTGGACTGCATGATCGCGGCCGTGGCCTGGCGACGGAAGGTGGCGTTGCTCGCCCAGGATGCGGACATGGCTCGCGTGGCAGACCTCGTCGGCATCGAGCTCGATCCGGCCTCGCTGCGCGTTCCTCGAGGTGGGTGACCCCGTTTCGGCTGCTCGGTTGCTCGGTGTCGGAGGCAATGAGGAAACGCTTGTCCGGGCGTCGATCCGCCAGTCCCACCAGATGCCGGCGGCCAGGTGAGTAACCGCTGCGCGATCCGCGCAAGGCCCAGGCGGGATGGCCTGCCGTGCCGCTCGAGCGACAGCTGGCCCTTCAAGGGCCACATGGTGTCGTTGAGGCCATCTGGTCGCTCTTGCACTCCGACGCTTCCTCCACATCCACAACTGCGCCATCCGGTCCCACCGGAGAGCATGCTGAGCGCCCTGCGAATGCTGTGGGAGACGAGCTCACCGCCAGCGAGCCGTCGGTCCCCCGTCGGCGACCGCAGCCGGACCGGCGGTGACCGAGTTCACGCGGGCCCCCCAGCAGCTTGGCATCGCGCATGGCGGCCCAGTCGGTCCGCGCCCTGTACGCGCGGCCGATGCGAAGGACCGTCGCCTCGGCGAACGGACGGCCGAGGATCCGCAGGCCCACCGGAGGGCGCCGGCTGCCAGCCCAGGAAGTCGCCGACCGACTCCTCCCCGGACAGGGTGGGGATGGGCAGGGTCGGTGCCAGGACCACGTCCAGCCTTTCCAGACGAAACACGTCCCAGACCGCCATTTGGAACCAGCGCCGGGATCGCTGTGCCGTCACGCAGTGGGCGGCAGGGTCAGGTGCCCGGACTCCGGCATGAGCCTCGTCCCGTCCTCGTAGTCGGCAAGGCGCTCCCGGTACGACCTCCCCTCCGGCCCCCATCCCGACCCGAGCCCGAGCGCCCCTCCCCCTGGGCCCCGGCACGCTCCCAGCCCCAGGGCCATCGATCTGGGAACGCGCGACGACGGTCGTGGCCGCACCGGGTGCGCCGGCGCTTCGCCCGTCTCCACCACGACCCCACCAGACCAGGCCCCGGTGCGCTCGTGGGCGCGGCAGCGCCACCACCCGCAGCCGGCGCCCCTCGGGCACCGTCAAGCCGACCAGGCACTGGCCGGCATCGATGAGGTGAGGTGCCGGTGCCGGCTCGACCAGCGCCAGACCTCGTCCTGGTCCAGCCCGCTCTCCCCCTTCGCCTCTTTGAGGCACGGCTCTGCGACCCACCGGGTCGCGGCCACCGTCGCCAGCTCCTGGAGCGAGAGCTCGGTGGGGGCCAGGGCCGGGGAGGAGGCGGGGTCGTCGGGGTCGCCGAGCGAGCGGGAGCGAGGAGGGCACCCCGTCAGAGGGGGTTTCGATGGGGGACCCCGCGAGGCAACCCCGGAGGGGTGCCGCCTGATGGGGCTATCGCTCCCTCGGCGGCGACGGTTGAGAGATGCCGACGGGGCGACCGCCCACGGCCGCTCATCGGGCGGGACGAGGCCTTCTCATCCGGTCCTTGGGCAGGGCCAGAGCGAGGTAGTGGAGGGTGCCGTTGAAGCGTCGCGCCTCAGCCGGGAAACGGCCCTCCAGCAGGGCCCAGGCGTCGGCGGCGATGCGACAGGCGGACTCATCCTCACCCGCCTCTCCGAGACAGCGCAGCGCTCGGTCGAGCAGCCGGCTGAGGCCAGCCACTACCTCTTCGCTCACCGCCGCCGGCCGATCCGCACCCGCCAGACGTCCGGACCTTCTTCCAGGTACTCCCAGCTGTACCCGTCGCCTCGCGTCGCCTCCAGCTGATAGCGCAGCGGCAGTGGGTCGTGGTCGTTGACCAGGGTGAGCGTCTCGCCCACCGGCAGGCGGTCGAGTAGGCCGAAGATCAGCTGGTGACGACGCGGGGGCGGGATCGAGCGGACGTCGAGCGTGCCCCCGTCCTTCTCCGGACGCGAGTCAGCAGCGAAGCCCACCTCCCCGACGACGTAGGCGACGTGTGGGACCAGGTGCCTGCCAATGAAGCAGCGGTCGCGGGCGATCCGGGCCAGCGCCTCGTACTCCGAGCGGCGACCCTCGTCTCCGCCCACGAAGGTGGGACTGACCCGGATCTCCGCCATCCGTGCCTTCTCCGGGAAGTCGGCCACCGTTCCCCGGGCGACGACATGGAGCCCGTTCACCGGCAGGCCGTCGCGCGCGAGCAGCGAGCTGAGCGTGGCCGCGTAGCAGTTGGCGACGGCGCAGACCAAGAGGTCCTCGGGGCTCGTGCCCTCGCCCTTGCCACCCATGGACTCCGGGACCGAGCAGGCGACCATCTGGCCTCCGGTGTGGACCACGCCCACCGCATCGCGGCCGCTGCCGGTCCACTCGACGCTGTCGTAGAACTCCAGATCCTTCATCGCGGTTACCGATACCTCCTGGACTCGGGCATGGAGACCTCGAGCGGCCGCCGAGAGGCGTCGTCGCCAGCCGGACGCCCGAAGCCCACGTCGAGCCGGGTCCAACCGTGGATCACGGCCACGTCCCGGGCCGGCGTCACGATCCCCTCCGCCGAGAAGTGGGGGACCAGCTCTTCCGTTGGCTCGTCGGGAGCGCAGGTCAGGGGTAGCAGGGTGAGGCTCTCACACCGAGCCAGAGCGGCCTTCTCGCACCGGCCGCAGAAGGGGACCTCGCGCCAGGGCGCCAAGACGTGGAGACGCCGCTTCCCCCCGATGGCCCGGGCGCCCCTACTGGGCACGCCCAGGGGCAGCGATTGAGCTGCGAGGCTCGCACCTTTTGAGAGCTTGAACTCGAGGGGGAGAGGGCCAGCCGCCCGCTGGAGGCTAGGCATGGCCCCGATTGCGGCCGACATCAGCCTCTGAGCTGCCGACGGGGCGGAAGACGACGCGGTAGTCGCCGCCTCCCAGATCCTCGGTGTCGTGCTCGAAGCCGCGCGCGCCCAGCACCTCGTAGAGCGGCACCGGCTCAAGCGGCGCCACCAGCTCGAACTCCTCGCCGGGCTGGAGCTGCTCCACCACCCGCATGATGGCGGCGAAGGGATCAGCCCCTTGGGCCATCATCTCCCTCACATCCAGAGTTGCCATCGCTCCTTGTCTCCGCGGTCAGAAGAAGCCCAGCTCGCGCTTGGCCTCCTCGCTCATCATGTCGGGGTTCCAGCGCGGCTCCCAGACCAAGTCGACGGCCACCTGGCGGACCCCAGGGATCATCGCGATCGCCCGCTCCACCGCCTCCGGCATGCTGTCGCTCATCGGGCAGCCGGGCGTGGTCAGCGACATCTCGACGTGCACGTCGCCTTCCTGGACCTGGAGGTCGTAGACGAGACCCAGGTTGACCAGGTCGATCCCGATCTCAGGGTCGTAGACGTGGGTCAACTGCTCCCAGGCTTGCCGTCTGATCTCCTCGTCGGGGATGCGGATGCGAGCCTCGGTCATGCCATCACCTCCTGCGGTCTGTGGTCGGGGACCTCCGGTGCCCGTGGCCACATCAGTCGCGCGACGTTGCAGGCAAAGAGAAGGGCACCGAGCGCGTACCCAGCCCCAGCCCCCTCGAGCACCGGCAGGCTCGCCCCCAGCAGCCCGGCCAGCACGCCGCCGTAGCCCACCACCAACAGCGCGAACGAGGTCCAGCCCAGCCGCTCGTCCACCATCTCTCTGAGCAACGGGGTGGGCGCCGCCCCGGCCACCGCCGAGAAGCGCTGCAGCCAGGTGAGGAAGGGGACGATCTTGTAGTACTTGCCCACGATCGAGAAGCCGAACCAGCCGACCAGCGCCACGTAGCCGTAGGCGACCACCCAATTCGAGGTTGGCGGGTGTCCAGCGGCCAGCAGCACCCCCATGGCGGCTGCGACCAGGAAGGAGGCGAAGGAGGCGAACGTGTGCCACTGCTCGAGCGAGAAGCGGCGCCGGCGCCGGTGGCGGAGCAGGCGTCCCATGTCGAACACGAAGATCGCCGCCGAGAGCGCCAGCCAGAGCGCGAAGGCCGGCACCAGCGGGGTGGTGGGCCAGAACCAGAGGCTGAGGGCGAGCCCGACCAGGCCGGCGTTCCAGATCCCCAGGTTCCAGAACGCCAGTCGCTCGCCGTGGCCGTGGGCGAGCGAGAACATCGCCATCAGCTTGTAGGACACCCCCATCAGCACCAAGCTCAGCCAGCCGGCCAGGCCCAGATGCGCGTGCGCGGCCACCATGGGATCGGTGATCGGGAACCAGCCGAAGCGCCAGTCGAGCGCATAGGCTCCGCCTAGGCCGATGGTGAGCAGCAGCCAGATCAGGCCGGCAAGCACGTAGAAGGCCATCGGGTGCCAGATCCGAACCGAGGGGTAGCTGGCCAGGAGGTTCCCAATGAAGACCAGCACCGAGAGGACGAGCAGGCTGCCGAAGCTCGCCATCCCCGGGGTCCAGGCGAAGAAGAAGCTGGGGATGAAGCCGCTCAGGGAACCGGCGTAGAGCCAGAAGTTCCAGCGGCCGAGGCGGGCGCTGAAGATCCTGGCCTGGAGCGCCACCGGGAAGAGCTGGTGGAGCGCCCCCATCATGACCATCGTGATCCAGCCCAGCACCGCCAGGTGGGTCAGCGAGAGGACGTGTGGGGTGTCGTTGCTGACCATCAGGTCCGAGCCGAGCAACGGGATCGCGGCCGAGAGCAGCAAGAAAGCGACGGTGCCGGCGAGCAGGTAGGGCCGCGGCAGCGTGGCCGAACCCCGCGCCCGAAGGGCGCCCGGTCCACGGAAATTTTCACCAATTGACACCATGAAAATCATATCAATCATCGGCGAGCGGGCGGATGCGCTCGTGGCCGAGCGTATCGGCTGCCGCTCCGGACGAAGCCCGCCCGAGCCGAGCGCGTCCGAAGTCAACGGTGCGGAGGCCATCCGCCCAGACGGGGATGCTGGCCCGGCCGGCGGCCCCTGGTCTCAGGGACGCCGCCTCTTGCGACCGCGCCGTTTCCCAGCCGCCGCGCGTTCGCCAGCGGCGGCAGCCAGGTGAGCCGCAGGGCGAGCCTGCCGGGAGGAACGACGCGGGCGATGGCGCCCCCGACGGGGCACGGCCTCGCCACCACCGCCCGACACTCGCCGGTGACGAGGAAGCGGATCACGGGACGGGCGGGGTCGCGCGGACGATGGGGCGCTCCTCGACCGTATCTGCCACCCCTTCGGTCACCGGTTGTGCCGACCTCCAGGCGCCTGGAGGTCGGCCCTGAGCGAGCCTCGCTCGTGCCTCTACGCCGACCACCCGGTCAGCCCCGAGCCGCCGCCAACCGGCTGACCAAGCGCGGCCGTCAACTCAGCGACGGCCGCCTCCGGAGCTTCCCGCGCCGTGGCTCGCATCCCGCGCAACCGTGCCTACCCGCCGCCCGCGGCCTGGGATGCGCTCGACGCCGCCCAGAAGGTCCCGGCAGCGGGGGGAGGAGATCACGTCACGGGGAGGGCCAACCGTCCTCAAGGACCACTGGGCGGCCGGAGCGTTGCCAGCCCTGGGCCACGGTGGCCTCCGAGATCCGGAGAGCCGAGGATGCGCTCGACCGCCACCTCCAGGGTTCGAGCGCAGGACCATGCCCGAACGTCCGTGCGCACCTGCCTCAAGGCCCCGAGCGAGAAGCCGCAGGGCTCAAGGCCCGCCAGCCGGAGCGCACCGGCGCCGTCGAGGACCGGCGGAGAGCCGGAGGCCTCGGAAGACCAGCCAAGCACGCGTCACATCGGGGCCAAAGATCCGGCGAGGGCGCCACTCCAGGACCTGGTGGCGCCGGCGACCACCGCCCCCTCCTCCGGCCCCCCTCAAGGGGAACATGGAGCGACAGGAGTCAGCCCGTGCAACGTCGCGATTGGTGGGCCCGCTGGGACTCGAACCCAGGACCAGCCGATTATGAGTCGGCCGCTCTGACCGTGCTGAGCTACGGGCCCGGCCTCATCGATCGATGGTAGGGCGCCGAAAGGAGCGGGACGGACCGTTCCAGGATCAGCGTGGGCCTCCCTCAGGCGGGGCCGATCACCTCCACCTCGTTCCCGTCTGGTGACGAACCCTTAGGCAGGTGAGGTCGAGTTGCAGCGGCCCCGACGAGCCGCTGAGGATTTGAAACCCGTCGGGATCGTCGACGTAGAAGGTGCGCACCCCTTGGAGCACCGGGTGCACGCCCCCACGCACCTCCAGCCCCGCCTCCCGGCACCGGTCCCTCGCCCGGTCCATGTCCCGCACCCAGAGCACGATCTCGGCCAGGTGACGAGCTGGCCTCGATCGACTCATGCTGCCACCGCCTCCACCATGGCCTTCAGGTGCGCTGCCGGCGCCGCCGGTGGCACGGAGCAGCCGGGCGCCACCAAGAGGCCACGGCCTCCAGTTGAGGCCACGGCCTCACGCACCTGACGCTCGATCTCCTCCTGGGGCCCCTCGACCAGCAGGTGACGCTGTTCCACGCCCCCCATGACGGCCCGACCGGTCAGCCGTCGCACCTCGGCGAGCGAGGGATTGCCCTCCTCGTGGATGGAGTAGCTGATCGCCTGCACCGGCAACCGCCTGCCAAGCTCGAAGTGCTGGCGCGGCCCGCACAGGTGCAGGACGTTGAACCAGGCCCCGGCCGGCAGCGACCCCAGAACCTTTCGGTCCAGGGGCAAGAGCCACCGCTCGTAGGCATCGTAGGGCACCAGGTCGGGGGTGGCGAAGCCGGAGACGGCGTAGAAGACCCCCGCGGCGCCTGCCTCGACGGAGTCGCGGGAGAAGTTCACCAAGGCCTCAGCGATCCGCTCCAGCGCTGGGACCACCACCGCCGGCTGGTCGCGCAGCTCTCGCGCCAGCCGCTCCCGATCACGGCCGACCAGGTAGGCGGCCACCGAGATCGGGGAGAAGACCGTCTGCAGGACCGGGACGCGGTCGCCGAGCCGCTGCACGACCAGGCCCAGGGCACGGGCCTGCTCACGCATCACCCCGGGATCGGCCAGGGACAGGCGTCGCCACGACTCCAGGTCGGGGATCAGCTCGGATTCCGCCACCGGCGGCAGCAGGGGATCTCCGGACGGCCGGAACCGGGCTCCGAACGCCTCGGCGAAGAACGTGGCTCGAGGTTGGAACTTGACGAAGTCCCAGCCAAAGCCGCGAGCCCGCTCGACCGTCACCTCCGCCAACCGCTCCGGGGACCACTCCTCCACGTGGGTGTGCCCCCAGGCCCCCACCGGCGGCCGGTCCACCTCCTCGCCGGCCAAGGCTGCCTCGACACGTGCACGGGAGTCCACGGCATGAGTGTAGTGCCGAGACGGCTTCGCCCTCCCACCACACCTGCACTCAGAGGACGGAGGCCCGGCTGGCCGCCGGGCCCCTCGACTCAAGCCTCCACGACCTCCGGACGAGGCGTCCCCGTCAGCACCCGATCCAGCCCACCAGCTGGTCTACGCGAGTCCGGTCCAGTCCCCGCACGATCGAGCGGCGATCCAGGACCAGCAAGGGGGTCACCTCGCCATCGAGGCGTTCCCACTCCCGCCATGCGCCGGGATCGGCCTCCACGTTCCGCATCCTGGCCTCGATCCCCAACTCCTCCAGGTGCTCTCTGAGCAGCTCGGACTCGTGGTCGGCGTCCCGACAGTAGATCACCGCGTCCATCTTTACCGTTAATTGGACCAGGTATGCCCAGCAGAGTCAATGATTCATCGCGAATCTATTTGAACTTTCTATAGGAAGATAGGAGCCCGACCCCATCTCCAGGGATCGGTATGATCGGCTGGGGCGATGGACATCTCCTTCCCGACCGCCAGGCCGGACAAGGTGGCCAGGTTCGGCTGGCGCCGATGGCCGACGGGCCGATCGATCTTCCAGCAGCGTCTCTGGCCCAAAACGTCGAGCAGCGGTCCCACACGGTCAGGACTCCGATGACGCTCCCGAGCCAGGTCATCGCGGAGCTGGTCCGGATCGTGGGCCAGCCCTACGTCGTCCATGACCCACACGATCTCAGGATCTTCGAGCGCGACGGCTCCATCGCCGGGGCCATGCCGGATGCGGTGGTGCTGCCCGCCACCCGTGAGCAGGTGGTGGCGGTCGTCCGCCTGGCCGCTGGCCACGGCATCCCGATCGTGCCCAGAGGGGCTGGGACTGGCCTGTCCGGTGGAGCCGTGACGCTCAAGGGGGGCATCGCCCTCCAGCTCAGCCGTATGCGGCGGATCGTCGAGATCGACCCGACGACGAGAACCGCGGTGGTGGAGCCGGGGGTCGTGAACGCCGATCTGCAGCAGGCAGCGGGTCGGCACGGCCTTTTCTACGCCCCCGACCCCTCCTCTCAGAAGGCCTGCACGATCGGCGGGAATGTGGCCGAGAACTCGGGGGGGCCGCACTGCCTCTTCTACGGCGTCACCACCAACCACGTGCT
The DNA here is from genome assembly GCA_035294145.1 of Candidatus Dormiibacterota bacterium. GTDB lineage: Bacteria > Chloroflexota > Dormibacteria > Dormibacterales > Dormibacteraceae > CADDZO01. The sequence continues at coordinate 31,850 of DATGLL010000230.1, forward strand.
CGGGGTGGAGGCGGTCTTCGCCGATGGGACCGTGGCCTGGCTCGGCACCGACGCCCCCGATCGTGTGGGCCTCGACCTGCTCGGCCTCATGATCGGCTCCGAGGGCACCCTGGCGACCATCACCAGGATCCGGGTCCGCTTGCTGCCCCTGCCCGAGTCGGTGACCACCTTGATGGCCGCGTTCCCAACCATCGAGGCCGCGAGCCAGGCGGTCTCTGATGTGATCGCTCACGGCATCGTCCCGGCGGCGCTGGAGATGATGGACCAGGTCACGATCGGCGCCGTCGAGGCCCACTACCGTGCTGGCTACCCGACCGACGCCGGAGCCGTCCTCCTGGTCGAGGTCGAAGGCCTGGCGGAGAGCTGCGCCGAGCAATCGACGGCCATTGAGCAGATCCTGCGCCGGAACGAGGCCACCAAGCTGCGCACCGCCAGCGACGCCGTCGAGCGGGAGCTGCTGTGGGCGGGGCGGAAAGGCGCCATCGGGGCCCTTGGCCGCATCCGTCCCAACTACTACCTCCACGATGGGGTCGTGCCTCGCACCCGCCTCCCCGACGTCCTGCGTCGGGTGGACGAGATCGGGAAGTACTACCGCCTGCCGGTGGCCAACGTCTTCCACGCCGGGGACGGCAACCTCCACCCCAACATCCTGTTCGACGCCCGCGATCCCGGCATCCTCGACCAGGTCGAGCGCGCCGGCGAGGAGATGCTGCGGGCGGTGGTGGAGCTGGGAGGCACCCTCTCAGGCGAGCACGGCATCGGCATCGAGAAGAACGCCTTCATGCCCTGGATCTACACGCCTGACGATCTGGAGGCCATGCTCCGGGTCAAGCGCGTGTTCGATCCCCGAGGCATGCTCAACCCGGGCAAGATCTTCCCCGACCCCGAGCGGCAGGCAAAGCTGACCGCCCGGGTGGGATTCTGCGCCGAGGCGCGTTGGTGGTGAGGAGGTGATCGCCACCCCAACCGTCGACGGCCAGACTCCCCGGCGCGTGGAGCGTCCCCGTACCGCGGAGGAGCTGGCCGAGCTCCTGCGCTCCGCCGACCAAGCTGGAGAGGCCGTGACCCCGGTCGGTGGGGGACGGGCGTTGGGCCTCGGCGACCCGCCGGAGCGGCTCGACGTGATCATCGAGACCGGAGGGCTGCGCCGGGTGATCGAGGTCAGCCAGGCCGACCTCACCGCCAGCGTCGAGGCTGGCGTGACCCTGGAGGAGCTCGACGCGGAACTCGCCAGGGCAGGGCAGTTCGTCCCCATCGACCCCTTCAACTCCCCAGGGCACACGGTAGGCGGGACGCTGGCGGCGGGACTGTCCGGGCCGCTGCGGCTGCGCTACGGGCCACCGCGCGACTTCGTGATCGGCCTCCGGGTGGCACTGCCGGACGGGCGCCTGGTCAGCAGCGGGGGGAGGGTGGTCAAGAACGTCAGCGGCTACGACCTGAACAAGCTCCACCTGGGCGCGCTCGGGACCTGCGGGATCATCGTCGCTGCCTCCTTCAAGCTCTTCCCCCGTCCCGGCTACGAGTTGACGCTGGAAACGTGTCCCGAAGACCCTTGGGCAGAGGCCGCCCGGGCGCTGGCACTCCCGGCCCCACCCATCGCCCTGGAGCTGACCAGCGACGGTCGCCTTTTCGCCCGGCTGGCCGGCTCCCGCGAGGGGGTGACCCGGATGGCGCGAGCGCTGGGATGGCCGGAGGGGGACCCCAGCGTGTGGACGCGGCACGCGGCCGCTGGAGGCGACGCGGTGGCCTGGGCACGGATCTCGGTGCCATCGACCCGCCTGCGTGAGGTGCTGGGCCACCTTCCCCGTCAGGCGCGCTGGTGGGCCTCGCCCGGCGTGGGCGTGGCCCACTGGACCGGTGACCTCGACCCCGAGTCGGTGACCTCGGCCCGGGCCGCCGCCGAGCAGGCGGGCGGGTCGCTGGTGCTGATGTCCGCGCCCGTCCAGCTCAAGCGTCGGGTGGGAGCTTGGGGCTCCCCGCCCCCCACCCGAGAGTGGATGCGTCGTCTGCGCGAGGCCTTCGATCCCCGACGCACGCTCTCGCCAGGACGATACGTGGTCTGAGACATGCGCCCGAGGCAGCCGACGGGGACCGCGGACGATGCCAGAGTTCGCCCAACCCCGGGAGGAGGGACCATGCTCGACATCCGTGACCCGGGCACCTTCCAGGGACCGGACGCCCCGGCGGACGATGACCTGGCCACCTGCGTCCACTGTGGTCTCTGCCTCAACGCCTGTCCGACCTATCGGATCACTGGCCTGGAGACGGAGTCACCACGCGGTCGCATCTACCTGATGACCCACTGGAAGCGTGGCGATCTCCCGTTCACCGAGGAGCTGGCGCGGCACATCGATCTCTGCCTTGGCTGTCGCACCTGCGAGGCCGTCTGCCCCTCCGGCGTGCCCTACGGTCGCATCATCGAGGGGGCCCGGGCGGAGGTGGAGCGGTTGCGACGCCCCACCGCCAGGGGCTTCCTCGTGCGCCAGGCCCTGCGTCAGCTGCTGGCCCATCCCGGTCGCCTGAGGGCAGCCGGCATCCTGGCCCGGGGCGCGCAGGCGCTCGGCCTCACCGCCATCGTCCCTCAAGGTCGAGGCCTCCCCCGCCTCGCCCCCGCCTACCGGCCCCCCCGCGGCGGGGTGGCGCCGGCGTTGGGTGTCCGGCGCCACCGCGTCGCCTTCCTCACCGGCTGCGTCATGCCAATTCTCTATCCATCCGCCCACGAGGCCGCGGTCAGGCTCCTCCAGCTGGCGGGGTGCGAGGTCTGGTTCCCGCCCGAGCAGCGCTGTTGCGGAGCGCTGTTCGCCCACAACGGCGACCTCGAGGGCGCCCGGCGACTTCGTGACCACAACCAGCGCGTCTTCGGCATGGAGCAGTTCGACGTGCTCGTGGTCGACTCGGCCGGCTGCGGCTCCCACCTCAAGGACTTCTACCCCAACCTCGGCCGACGGGTGCAGGACCTGACCGAGTTCCTGGACGAGGTCGGCCTGCCCCAGCCCCAGCGCGAGCTGCGCCTCCGGGTCACCTACCAGGACGCCTGCCACCTGGTCCATGCTCAGCGCATCCGCCACCAGCCCCGCCGGTTGCTCCGCTCGATCCCCGGCGTGGAGCTGGCCGAGATGGCCCATCCCGACATCTGCTGTGGCTCCGCCGGCCTCTACGCCACGCTCCAGCCGCGTATGTCACGCCAGATCCTGGACGAGAAGCTGGACGACCTGCTCGCCACCGAGGCCCAGGTCGTCGTCACCGCCAACCCGGGCTGCCAGATGCAACTGGAGGCAGGGCTGCGGGCGCGTGGGCGGTCCGACCTTCGGGTGGCGCACGTCGCCGAGCTCCTCCTCGAGGCCTACCGGCCGCCCGCGAGCTGATCGCCACTGCCGCCCGAGATACGCACCCGACCGCTGGCCACGCCGAGCACGGTGAGGTCCAGCTCCAGCTCGTGCCGGCCGGGGCGCACCCCCCCCGGCACCTCCACCAGCAGCTCCAGATCACGACCCACCGGCAGCTCGAGGCGCCTAGGGAGCGGCACCCGTCCGGACTCGGTCTGGACCAGGACTGGCCCTTCCAGCCGGGTCCCATCGAGACGGAGATCCCGGACCCGGGTCAGCACCGCCGGCCGAGTTAAGTTGCGGAGGACGAAGCTCACGCCATCGGGGCCGGTCCGCAAACTGTCGCGGAGTAGGATCCGGTCGGCCAGGTAGCCAGGCAGCATAGGGCGACGACGCTCGACCGGCAGGTCGGTCGAGATCTGGAAGCCCAACGCCGAGCGTGCCGGCTGGCGGCCAGGAAGGCGGAGCTCCGCCTCGAGCACGTAATCGCCCTCGGCATCGAGCGGGAGGTTCAAGGTCGTCACCTGGAGCGCCGGAGAGCCAGCGCCGGGGAGGACGATGGGGACCGAGCCGGAGTAGGACTTCCGACGCACCGCGTCGAGCAGCCACCCCAGCCCACCCCGGCCGAGCGCCCGCTCCCTCCAGACCGCCCAACGTACCTCGGCCGGCCCGCTCAGTCGGGGATCGTCGTTGACCACCACCAGCCGAACTCCCACCGGCTCGCCCGGCCGCCAACCGGCGCCGTAGGGCTGCAGTGGGGTGAAGCCCACGGGATCGATGATGACGCGCACGGGGGCGAAGGCCTCCCGGACCACCTCCAGCGCCGCTTTGGGCCGTCGGGCGTGGTCGACCAGCCCGAAGCCGACGCCGGGAAAGGGATCGACCAGCTGGTACACGAGCGCGCCCCAGCAGGGGGCAAACTTGCGCTTGCGCATCTGGTCGATGGCGAAGCCCAGCAACTCGGCCTGGTACTCCTGGCCCGCGGCCACGAACTCCTCCAGGGTCTCGTAGTCCTCGGGCAGGCCGACGCCGTGCTCGGCCCAGGCCGGGAGCTGGAAGCCGGCGTAGAGCCACTGGGGGTCATCGGAGCGCAGCGGCCAGCGATCGTTGAGCGAGGCCCAGGCCGGTGAGCCCAGGCTGGGCGCGGCCTGAGCGCCGAACTCGCTGACGAAGCGCGGCATGACCTCCGCGTAGTCGCTCCAACGACCTTCCCGCCAACCCAGCCAGAGGTGGTCATCGAACTCGCCCGAGGCCGCGAGCACGGTCCGGGTGGGGTCCAGGCGCTCGATCATGGCCTTGACCTCGTGGTCGATGGTGTAGTTCTGGCGGACAGCATGGACGTCGGCCAGCTCGGCGCTGGCCGGCACCCAGGGGGGATCGTCGTGAGCGACCCACATCAGGAGCGAGGGGCGGTTCTGCAACAGCTCCACCATCTCCGGCACCTGGTCACGGACCACGCTCTCGAAGAACCGGCTCTCCTCAGGCCCGGCGTGGTAGGCGTAGGAGAGGGTGAGGGGGAAGTCAGCGATGACCAGCATCCCGGCCTCATCCGCCTTGCGGTAGAACTCCTCGGGGAGGACGTGGCCGTGCACCCGCAGCACGTCCAGGTTGCAATCCCGGGCCAGCCGAAGGTCGGACTCGAACTGGGCCTCCGTCAGCTGGTCGAGCTGGAGCCCGGGGGTGTAGTTGGCACCACGGAGGAACATGGGCTGGCCGTTGACGACCACCCGCCAGCGGTCGTGCGCTGCCTCCACCACCGCGTCCCGAAAGCCGAACTGGTCCTGGACCCGCACCGACTCACGGCCGCCGATGGAGACGGTGGTGGAGCAGCGGTACAGGGCCGGCTCCCCGAGCCGCCAGGGCTGCCATCGGCGGGCCCGCGAGACGCTCAGCGTCATGAGGTTGGTCTGCTCGGCTCCTCCCGGGACGCGGAAGCGCCGCCGTAGCCTGAGCGGCGACCGCTCCGGCCCCGTCACCTCCACCTGCAGGTCACCGGTCATCTCCCGACCGTCGAGGTTGCGCAGCCGGACCTCGACGTCCAAGCGCCCGGCATCGCCCGCCTCCAGCCGTGGCCGCAGCCGCACCCAGTCCATGGCCACCGGCCCCAGGTACTCGAGCTCCACCGGACGCCAGAGGCCCACCGGGACCTCCCAGCGGAACGGCTCGGGCAAGCTGAACCAGGCCGAGCTCGGGTAGGGCCGGCTGTCGCCGTCGTTGAAGATGCCCATCACATGACGCTTTCGGGGCAGGTCGGTCTCGATCGGCGACTCGCAGCAGATCACGAGCAGGTTCTGGGCTCGCAGGTGGGAGGTGATGTCGAAGCCGAAGGGGGCGAAGTAGCCGTAGTGGGAGCCCAGGATCCGACCGTTCAGCCACACGTGCGTGGCCAGAAAGGCGCCTCCGATTCGGAGCAACACGCGACCATCGTGGTCGGGCCGCGGGAAGGTGGTCCGGTACCAGATCGCCGAGCGGCCGGCCACCGCCGCTTGCTGGTGGGGCACGGGGACCGGCTCCCAGGCCGCCCCCCGACCGGCGGGGAGCCCTTCCGCCTCCCCCTCCCCGAGCGAGCACCAGGTGGCCTCCCACTGGCTCAGGGCACGGATGCCGCCGGCCCCTTGGCGGAAGGGCAGGCTGAGGCAATCGTTCACGGCCCCGCCTGGGTCGTGTAGGCACCGTCGGCCGTCCGGCAGAGGCGAACCGGCACGTCGGCCAGGGCCGCGACGAAACGGTCGGCGGCCTCCGCCTCCACCAGGGCCAGGACGCTGCCCCCGAAGCCGGCCCCCATCATGCGCGCCCCCAGGCAGCCGGGAGCCCCCCAGGCGCGCTCCACCAGCTCGTCCACCGCCGACGTCGAGACCTCGAAGTCGTCGCGCAAGCTCACGTGCGAGGCCTTCAGCAGCGGCCCGAGGCGAGCCCGGTCCCCAGCCGCCAGCGCGACCGCGAACTCCTGCACCCTCGCCATCTCGGACTCGACGTGACGACGGCGCCTCGGCATCCCCGACTCCGCCTCGCGACGGCGCTGATCGTACGCGGTATCCGACAGCCGGCGGCGGACGCCCGAGTCCAGGACCGCGATCACCAGGTCCTCGGGGAAGGGGATGAGTTGGTACTCAAGGCGGTCACAGTCGAGCAGGAGGGCGTACCCACGTCGCCCCAGGGCGGAGGCGAACTGGTCCATGATGCCCACCCGGACCCCGCTTGCGCGTTGCTCCGCCCGCTGGCAGGCGCGGGCAGCCTCGACGCCATCGAGGTCGGGACGCAGTCCTGCCGCGATCGCGACCAGCAGGGCGGCCGAGGAAGCCAAGCCCATGCCCGGCGGCACCTCCGAGGTGACCCGGAGCGCGTGCGGCGCAGCACCCAGCTCCTCGCCGATGGCCAGGGCGTAGGCCAGGCCTCCCGGGACCTCGCTCGCCATCGACCAGGCACGGGCAGGAGCCCCCTCCACGGTGGTGAAGCGATCGATCGCGGCTGGTAGCACTGGCCCGCCCAGGTAGTCCACGTGCTCGCCGATCAGGTTGACGCGTCCGGGCGCCCGCGCCCTCCAGGGCTGGACGGGCGCACCCTCAACCGAGCGCACGCAACTCCCGCGCCGTGTCCTCAGCGCGGGCATCGACGATGAACGCGCCAGCGCCCAGCTCCGAGCCAGCGAGGTACTTGAGCCGGTCCGCGGCTCGGTTGGGCGGATAGAACTCGATGTGCAGGTGGTAATGCGAGCGGCCCCGACCGGGGGGCCGTTGGTGCATGGCCATCACGTAGGGCAGAGGTCGTCCGAAGAGCCTATCGTAGCGTCGCAGGACCTCGATCAGGATCCGGGCCAGGGAGTCGGCCTGCTCGGGCCCAAGATCGGTGAGCTGACCGGCGTGCGCCAGCGGCGCCAGATGGACCTCGTACGGCCAGCGGGCGAAGGCAGGCACGAAGGCCAGCCAACGATCGTCGCGGGCCACCACTCGTGGGCCGTCGGCCTCCACCGCCAGGAGATCGCAGTAGAGGCAACGCCGCGTGCGCCGCAGGTGGGCGGCGCTGCTTGCCAGCTCCCGCTCGATGATCGGAGGCACGAACGGGTACCCGTAGATCTGACCATGGGGATGGTGAAGGGTGACGCCGATCACCTCGCCCCGGTTCTCGAACACGTAGACATAGCGCACGCTCGGCGACTTGGACAGCTCCGCGACCCGATCCTGCCAGACCTCGACCAGGTCCCTGACGTGCTCCATCGGCTGAGAGCCAAGCGATGCTTCGTGCGCTGAGGTGTAGCACACGACCTCACAGCGGCCGTGCCGTCCGCGATAGGCGGGGAAGCGGTTCTCGAAGACCGCGATGTGGTAGTCCGGCACCGGGATCTCGGTCTCGGGCAGGCCGGCACGGGTCGGACAGAGCGGGCAGTGCTCGAGGGGGGGATGGTAGGTGCGCCCCTGCCGCCAAGGCGCGACCGTGACCCACTCCCGCAGCAGCGGATGCCAGCGCAGCTCCCCGGCACCGCCCCCCAGGGATGCGGCCTCGACCGGGTGTGCCTCGTAGGGGGCGTCGGGCTCGAAGAGCAGGAGATAGCGGCCATCCGGCTTGATCAGGACCCGTCGGCCCAGGCGCCCGCCCGCGAGCCCCCTTCTGACCTTACCCATCTCGCCCGAGCGCGGCCGCCACCGCCTCCTGCGCCGACCCCACCGTCCTCAGCCCCGCCAGGGTCCAGGTGTCCAGGCCGACCACCGGTCGGCCCCGGCGCCGGGCGAGGGCGATCTCGCTCAACGTGCCCCATCCACCGCCAATCGCGATCATCCCGTCGGCGGCGCAGGCCAGGACCGCGTTCCGCGCCTCGCCCAGGCCGGTGGCGATCGCCACCGAGAGGTGGGGGTTGGCAGCGCTCCGGTCGGGCCCTGGGAGGATCCCCACCACCATGCCCCCGGCCCGGGCGGCCCCCTCCGCGACCGCCTCCATCACCCCACCCAGGCCCCCGCAGAGCACCACCGCCCCAGCCTCGGCCAACAGCCTCCCCACCTCCCGAGCCAGCTCCCGCTGCCGCTGGGTGGGCTCCGAGCTACCGCAGACGGCGATGTACGGTGCCTTCACCGGCCTGGAGTGTAATCGCCCGCCCCAGGCGACCTCGTCGGCCCTCACGCCCCTCCCTTCCAGCCGGGGCCCCGCAGGGGCGGTCCCGGCCTCTATACTCGTAGCGAAGTCCACCGCCCTCGAGGCAAAGGAGGTGAGGCCGGACTTGGAACACGCTAGTCGTGGAGCCAACCGCCTCGTTTGCCCGCCGGGAGTGTCGGAGGGTTCCCTCTAGACGCTGCCGAGATCCCTTCCCGGCTCCTGGAGTCGGAGGTGGGGGGTTCCGCGAGCAGATGGCCGTCTGCACGGCGGAAGCAGGGCCCGGTCCAAGGGGTGGCCGGGCCCTGCCCATCTCACCGGCGGCGTCGCGGCCAGCTACCCTGGACGCAGCATGATCGAGGACCTGGTAGCTCATATGAATGGCCAGCCCTCCGGCTGGGTGAAGGAGATGGGCATCACCATCCTGAGCGCGACCCCCGAGGAGGTCACCTGCGAGTGGGACGTCGGGGAGAAGCACCATCAGTCGTTCGGCATCGTCCATGGCGGCGTGCACTGCGGGGTGGTGGAGACGTTGGCCTCGATCGGCGCCGCGACGGTGGCCCTGCCCAGAGGGCAACGGGTGGTGGGCCTCGAGAACTGCACCTCCTTTGTCCGTGCGGTCCGACGGGGCAGGCTCAAGGGAACGGCGAGGCCGGTGCACCGAGGCAGGCGGACACAGGTCTGGGAGGCCTGGATCCGGGACGAGCAAGGTCGCCTGGTGGCACAGGGGCGGGTGCGCCTGCTGTGCCTGAGCAACGCCGACCAGGAGGCACCGGCGGACTGAGAGCGCCGGCCTCCGGCCTCAACGGTCGTTTCCGCCATCCCACCCCTCGGCACGGGGCCAGACCGGCCGAGACCGTGCCGTGGAGGCTCAGCGCCGGTTGGTCGCGTAGGAGAAGATGATCTGGTCGATCAGCTGCTCAACCTGGTCCAGGTCATCGGTGTAGACCAACCCATGGTAGGTCGACAGACGCAGATTTCCCTCCTCGAGGGCGCTCTCGGCCACCTCCTGGACGAAGGGCTGGGTCGCGAGCCCAAGGTTATGTTGGATGTCAGCCAAGGTGGTGGGCTGGGTGGTGCCGTAGATCATGGTGTTGTCGAACTCGGGCACGTCGACCAGGTAAACGTCGGTGAAGACCGAGGCCATGGTGCTGGCGAGCGCCGCCACCAGACGATAGTCCGTCGCCGTCCGTCCGGCGTTGACCACGGCCACCCCCCCGGGAACGAGGCGCTGACGGGCAAGGGAGAAGAACTGCTTCGTGGTTAGGTACCAGGGGATGTACGGCTGCTGGTAGGCATCCATGCAGATGACGTCGTAGCGACCGCGGTCGGTCGCCAACCAGTAGCGAGCGTCAGCCACCACCGGATGCACGTTGGGCTCGTCGAGGTGGAAGTAGCGCCGTGCCACCTGCACAAGCGTGGGATCGATCTCGACTCCAGTGATCTGCACCGAGGTCCCGAAGGCGGCGGTGTACTGACGAGCAGCCGTGCCTCCGGCCAGGCCGAGGATCGCCACCCGGTGCGGAATCGGCTCCTTGGGCTGGGCGGGACGGAAGTCGTCGGCGATCACGAAGTAATCCCAGGGGCCGCCGGTGAGCAAGGTGGTGGGGTCGTAGATGGAGTGGATCGCCTGGCCCTCGTTGAGCAGCAGCTCGGTGCGAGTGCCGACCTGGACGACCTGGATGTAGTTGTACGCCGAGTCGCGCTCAAAGAGCAGGCGCCCCGCCTCGGGCGGCTTGATCCCGTGCGGCAGGAAATAGCTGGCCACGAGCACGATCACCAGGAAGATGGCGTAGAGGCGGCGGTGACGCCAGAGGCCGACGATCGAGATCACGAGCAAGGCAACGCTGAAGATGAGAAGCGTCACCCGGGTCCCGAAGGTGGGGATCAGGTAGAAGACCGGGAGGAAGGTGCCGACGATGCTCCCCACGGTGCTGAGCGCGTACACGGCCCCGGCGGTGTTGCCGCCAGTGTCCACGCCACGCAGCAGGAGGCGGATGGCGAAGGGGGAGACGCAACCAAGCAGGATGACCGGCACCGCGAAGAGCAGGACCACGGCCAGCAGCGTCCCCGCCACCAGGCCGATCGACACCTGAGCAAACCCCTGCTGGGAGGCGAGCAGGATGGGGTAGGCAACGAGGGGGATGAGCCCGATCCAGAGCCCCGCCCAGGCGGTGAGCTGGAAGAGCAACGCGACGCTGGGCCGACGGTCGGCGAGCCGCCCGCCGAGCACGTAACCCACGCTCAGGTAGATCAGGATCAGGCCGATCAGGATGCCCCAGACGGGCAGGCTGGCCCCGAAGTAGGGCGCCAACAGCCGGGAGGCGCCGAACTCGATCCCGAGCGACGAGGTCCCGGCGACGAACACCAGGGGCAGGAGCAACCGGCGAGGATCAACCCCCAGGGAGGCGATCCGGAGCAGCAACGCCAAGGGCGGTCGACGTAGATCCACTCGGGCGAAGCTTAGAGCCCGAGGAGGAGATCGCGCACTCCCCACCTCTCTCCACCCCTTCCGGCCGGCACCGGGGTCCGCCACCCAGGGGGCTGTCAACCGCTGGCCGCTGAGCGATCACCGGCGATGTCTGGGGATTTGCCATGACGGCCCATGAACCTGAAGCGGGAGCTGAGCACCGGGGGGCGTCGGATCCCACCGCCCGTCGCCGGTTCAAGACCGGTCAGCTGCCGGCACCGACGCGGAGGGTCGGGCGGCTGATCCCGGTCGAGGCGCAACCCGACCGTGGCGATGGCGGCGGGAGGAGCGCCGCGTAGGCCCGAGTGTCCTCGGCCGACCGGGGCCGTCGAGCACGGCCTCGCGGTCGGTGGGGTGGTGACCGAGATCGGCTCGGCGCTGAAGGGGAGAGGGCGGAGGTCCCTGGCCTTGCTGCGGGAGGCGACCGTGACCCCGATCGTGGTCGAGCATCGGGACCGCCTCGCGCGG
>DATGLL010000231.1:0-19874 GCA_035294145.1 Candidatus Dormiibacterota bacterium
GCAGGCGGGGCGGCTGGAGCGTCGGGTCTACGACGTGCCGGCCGAGATCGACGGGGAGGTGGCCCGGCTCAAGCTCCGGGCCATGGGGGTCGAGATCGACACCCTGACGGAGGAGCAGCGACGTTACCTGGAGTCCTGGGAAGAGGGAACCTGACCGGCAACGGCCGGGGCGGGCCGAGACTGCAGCCCCTGCGCCCGCCGCGGCGCACCTGGGTCCTGGGGGGCGGTGGCGCGCGCGGCGCGGCCCAGGTAGGGGCCATCCAGGCCCTGTTCGAGGCTGGCATCGAGCCACCCGCCCGCCTGATCGGGGTGAGCGTAGGGGCGCTCAACGCGGCCATCCTGGCCGCCTTCCCTTCCCCGGCGGGCGCGGCGATGCTCCGTGCCCTCTGGCGGGCGCGGACGGCCCGCGAGGTCTTCCGGGCCCATCCCCTGGCCTTCCTATTGGCCCGTCTGCGCCGGCAGCTGAGCGCCCTTCCGGCCTCCAACGTGACCCGTCTGATCGAACGTGACACCTACCTGGCCGGGGTCGAGCGCTTCGAGGACCTGGAGGTGCCGCTGTCCGTGGTCGCGACCGACGTGACCGCCGGCAGGCGGCACGTCTTCGAGCAGGGCCCCCTCCAGCCAGCCCTTCAGGCGAGCTGCGCCATCCCCGGCGTCTTCCCCGCGGTCGAGATCGACGGTCGCCAGTACGTCGACGGCGGGGTGGTCGACAACCTGCCCCTGACCCTGGCCGTCGAGCAGGGGAGCCGGGAGGTGCTGGCCATCTCGCTCATGGGCGTCGACGAGCTGGAGCAGCCCCCGCGCAGGTGGGGCGAGCTGATGTCGCGCATCATGCAGCTCACCCTCCACCACCGGATGCTCTCCGATTTCGAGCTCGTCCGCCATCGTGCCCGGGTGGTGGTCCTGGCACCCCTGCTGGGCATGGAGGACGGCCTGGACATGCGCCCCGAGCGCGTCGAGGACGTGATCCGACGCAGCCGTGAGGCGACTCGCCAGCTGCTCCAGCGCCTGGGACGGCGGCTGTTCCGGGAGTCGGGGATCCACTACCTCCCGCTCGGCCTGGGCGAGTCCGCCTCAGCGGCCTCCTGACCGCGGTCGCCGGGGCGAGGGCCGCCGTGGTCCCCCTCACCCTGGCCACACTTGCTCGCGAGCGTACACCCTGGCCCCTGGGCGGTCGAGCCACTCCAGCAGCGTCCGGGTCTGGACCTTCTGGGTCGCCGTCTTGGGGAGCTCGTCCACGACCTGGAGGTAGTCGGGCAGGTGAAGGCGGTCCAGGCGCTGGGCGCAGCGGCCGAACAGGCCGGCCACGTCCAAGCGGTCGGCGTCCCGCACGACGATGGCCGCGACCACGTCGCTCTCGCCCGGTGCCCCGCTGCGCGCCGGCACGCCATAGACGTGGACGTCCAGGACCTCGGGGTCCTCGCTCAGCACGCGGTGGATGAGGCCCTCGGAGACGAACTCCCCGAGCTTTCGGATCCCTCCCTCCTCCTTCCGATGGGCGAAGAAGAACCAGCCCTGCTCGTCCTTCCAGCACATGTCGCCGGTGTGCAGCCAGCCGCCGCGGGTCTTCCGTGCCGAGGCCTCGGGGTTGCGGTAGTACTCGAGCCGGGCGGGGCCTCCGACCGGACGGACGACGAGCTCGCCCACACGGCCGGGGGGGAGGGGACGGTCCTGCTCGTCGACCACGTCCATCTCCATCAACCCCTCCGGGGGCTTGCCGAACGAGCCGATCGGACCGACACCGGGCGGGTTGTAGGCAAACCCGCCCTCCATGGTCCCGTACCACTCCAGCACCTTCACCCCAAAGCGTCGCTCGAAGGGCTCCCAGAGGTCTCGGGGCATGCCCGCGCTCACCACCAGCCGCACCCGATGGGCGCGGTCGTGGGGGGCCGGGGGCTCGCCGTAGATCGCGGTCGCGATGCCGCCCAGGTTGGACCAGGTCGTGCATCCGTGGGCGATGCACACCTCCCACAGGCGCGACTTCGTGAACCAGCGGCTGAGCACCGAGCGCCGCACCACCCCCCAGAGCGCCGGCATCAGCGTCACCACCAGGGCGTTGCCGTGGATCAGCGACAGACCGGTGTAGGGGATGTCATCCTCGCGGTAGCCGAAGAAGCGCGGCGTCAGGCGGTAGAAGAGCATGCGATCGTAGCCGAACACGATCGCCTTGGGGTCACCGGTGGTGCCCGAGGTGTAGCTCAAAAACCAGGGATGGTCGAGACGCTCGACGTGCTGGCCCACCTCCTCGCGCTCCGGCCCCTCGAGAACCTCGTTCAGGCTTGGCCAGCGCCCCACCTCCAGGCCCTGGGCCCGGCCCTCGGCGGTGGACAGGGCGTAGGTCCGGACGCCGAGGCCCTCGATCACGTCACCGGCCTGAGGGTCGGCAAGGATGGAATCGGCCACCACCAGCGCCGAGCAGCCGGCGAAGGTGACGAAATAGCGCAGCCGCTCGCCCCGGGCGCGGGGGTCGATCGGGACCGTGACCAGCCCCAGCTTGGAGTTCGCCACCATGGCGTAGACGAACTCAGGGTGGTTGCGGAGCACGAGCCCCACCCGGTCCCCGGCTCGCAGGCCGGCTCGCCGCAGCTCCCAGGCCAGCTGGTTGCCACGGACCGCGAGGTCCCGGTTGCGCACCGGCTCGAGCGGCAGATCGCCGTTCTCGAAGATCAGCGCCAGACGGTCCGGCTCCTCCTCGGCCCGTCGCGCGATCAACCTGGCGAGGATCGCGCTCTCCTGCTCGCCCTCCATGGCCGATCCCTCAGGTGACGAGGATGTGGACGGCACAGGCGGCGGCGTCGGTGCCCACCCAGCCGCCTCCGTTCTGGGCCAGGGCCACCTTCGCCCCCGGCACCTGGCGCGGTCCACAGCGCCCCTGCAACTGCCAGGCGAGCTCGACCACCTGGGCGGCGCCGGTCGCGCCGATGGGGTGTCCGCGGGCCAGCAGCCCCCCGCTCGGGTTCACCGGCAGGCGTCCCCCCAGCCAGGTGAGCCGGTCGAGGACCAGGCGGGCCGCCTCGCCCTGGCCGCACAGGCCGAGCTCCTCGTAGAGCTGCAGCTCCGCGATCGCGGTGGCGTCGTGGAGCTCGACCACGTCCAGGTCCTCAGGGCCCAGCCCCGCCCGCTCGTAGGCCGACCGTGCGGCCCGAGAGGTGGCGTCGGGTTTGGAGCGATCGTCACCGCGCCCGGAGGTGAGCACCGAGGCGGCGATCCTGACCCGGCGTCCGTTCCTGGGTCGGGCCGTCAGCACCAGCGCCGCCGCCCCGTCCGAGAGGGGCGAGCACATGAGCAGGGTGAGGGGGCCGGCGATCGGTCGCGAGGCCAGGACCTGCTCCAAGGTGACCTCCTCCCGGAACTGGGCGAGCGGGTTCAGGGCGCCGTGATGGTGGTTCTTGACCGAGACCGTCCCCAGCGCCTCGACGTCCACCGTCCCGTGCGCCTCCGACCCCGAGAAGGAGGCGTAGAGGTCCATGAAGACGCTTCGGGTGGTGCCGGCCTCGGGGAAGCGGGCCCGCAGCTCCTCCAGGTCCATGGAGGCGTTGAAGGCCCGGTACGACTTCTGCCGGTCGGGGTCGTGCAGCTTCTCGTAGCCCACCACCAAGACGCAGTCCTGCATCCCAGTGGCGACCGCCTGCCAGCCGAGGTGGAGCGCGGTCGAGGAGGAGGCGCAAGCGTTCTCGACGTTGACGATGGGGACCCCCAAGAGCCCGGTGCGGCGCAGCACCACCTGCCCTCGGATCGACTCCTGTCCGGTCATGAGGCCGCTGACCGCGTTGCCGACGTAGACCGCCCCAACCTCGGGGACGCCCAGGCCGGCGTCGTCCAAGGCGCCCATGACCGCCTCCTCGACCAGCTCCCGCGAGCTTCGCCCCAGGTGCTTGCCGAACCGGGTCATGGCCGCTCCGGTGATGAAGACCTCCTGCACCTCGGCGCTCCTTCACCGCAGCGGTGCCGCCGAGAGGGCGACGCCGTTGTGGATGAGGAAACTGCGGACCACGTTGCCAGCCGAGCGGCCGCCGTGCTCGCGCTCGAAGCCCTCGATCAGGGCCATCACCTGGCGGCGTCGCTTGAGCCGGATCCTCGGGCCCTCGGGGGTCTCACGGAACAGCCAGCCCACCAGCTCGTCGGGCTCCTTGCCGCAGGTGAGGCAGAAGCGAGCCAGGACCTCCAGCTTGGCCCGGACCTCGGCGTCGCTCTGGCTCACCTCCCAATGGGCGTCGTAGGCGCGCAGCCAGGCGGCCACCGTCGCCTGGCTGGCCAGACGCTCGATCGCCTCCACCGACATCGGGGTGCTCATTCCGGCAACCCGAACATCCTCGACAACGCCCTCACCTCGTCCTTCCGCCAGGGGTAGGGGGCCTCGGGCATGATCATGCCATCGCCCTTGAGCTGCTCCACGACCATCTCGTCACGCTCGAAGGGATGGCCGTAGCGGCCCTCGAAGTAGATCTGCTCGAACGGGCTCCGGGGGCGCTGCCCCCCCGCCTCGGGGTCCTCGGCCGGGTAGCCCAGGAGCTGGATCCAGATCGGCACCAGGTGGTCGGGGATGCCGAGGATGCGTTTGGCGTTGGTGGCGTTGAGGGCCGTCAGCTGGGTGCCCAGCCCCTCGTCCACGGCCGCCAACAGGGCCTGGTTGATGGCCAAGCCCGCCTCCACCGCCGCGACCAGCATGGCCGTGCCCGGGTCGGCCAGGATCGGCTGCAGCACCTGCGGCCAGACCACGTTGTCGACGTAGGCGTGGCTCCAGCCGTGGCTGGGCGTCAGCGCCCCCACGTCCACCAGCTGCTTCAACGAGGTCTGCCCGATCCGGGGCGCGGTGGGGTCGATCAGCCAGAAGATCCAGACCGGCGCCAGGTCCAGCTGAGCGGTGGTGGTCGGGGTCTTGAGGCTCTCGCGGTCTTCGTCGGCCAGGTCGTCACGGTTGACCACGACCGCCTGGACGAAGTCGGCGTTGACGGCCCGTGAGGAGAGTCGAGCCGCCTCCAGCACGACCTGGACCTTCTCGCGCTCCACCGGTCGGAAGGGAAGGTAGTAACGGATCGAGCGTCGCCGACCCACCACCTGCTTGAACTCCATCGGCTCCTCCTCGGCTACTGGTGCCAGGTGCGCATGTGATCGCGGATCTGAGGGGTGATCGATCCGCCCACGTAGTAGCGGTCGTAGAACTCGGGGTCGACGTGGTGGATGACGGCTCCGAAGTTGCACTGCATGGGGTTGAAGTAGACGGGGCACTGCCCGTAGCGGTCGACGCAGTAGTCCACGTAGGCGATGGCTGCCTCGACGGCCCAGTCCGAGACCCGCACATCGGGGTGCTCGACGATCTGGCGCACGACCTCGGGCTTGAAGGGGCCGCCGTGGGTGAGCATCCAGTTGTCGTCGCCGCGGGACATGGTGGCGCCAAGGCCGTACTTCTCGTCCATCATGGCCTGGATGACGGCCCGCCCGTCGCGATAGCGCGGCGAGGGCACGTAGGTGGCCTCCTTGACGCCCTCGATGCCGAAGACCTTGAGCGCCCCCGAGCCGGCCGGAGCCTTGGGGTTGGGGGGCTCGCAGCGGAAGCCCAGGCCCTTGGCGATGTCCGGGAAGGCACCCATCAGGACGTCGTCGAAGTAGCCGCAGAAGATCCAGTTCCCGAGCCCCATCGCCTCGGCCGCGAGCCGCATGTTCTGGACGTAGGAGCCAGGTGGGTAGGTCTCGACCTGGAAGATGAACTGCTCGAACTGGCTGATGGTGAGCGGGAACTCGAGCTGGCCCTCGGCCACCCACCGGTCCAGCCCTGCCGGCCGCTGGGTGGCATCGTCGATGAAGTACAGGTGCCAGGCGTCGAAGATGTTGAGGATGACGCTGAAGTAGAGCCAGCCGACGTCGGTGATGGGGATGAACCAGGTCTGCCCCTCACGGTTGAGGTTGAACTGGTAGGGGCCGAAGAGGGAGGCATTGGGGGCGCCCGGGGCCCGCAGCCCCCAGTCGACGTCGGGCCGCCCGTCGTGGACCTTGGTCCGGCCACGGCGGTACCAGTCGAGCACCTTGCCGTAGTCCTCCTCGCCATCGATCTCGACCATCTTCGAGCGCTCGGAGCCCGGGTTGTAGAGGTAGGCCCCGTCGTCCTTGATGATCAGCAGGTCATGGGCGAACGAGTTGCCGGGAGCCGCTGCCGTCCGGCCCGCGATCGTGACCAGCTCGTGGAAGCCGCCGTGGATGGCGATGTCCCAGTGGGCCATGCCGTTCGGCCCGCAGGCCGACCAGGCGATCAGCGCCTCCTCCATCTCGCTGAGGGGAACCGGGTCGTGGGTCGAGATGAAGCTCAGCGGCCCCTTGGCTTGGACCAGGGTTCGACCGCTGGCCCGCACCTCTGGCTCGCCGCTCTCGATCGAGTACCCGAGCCCGACCCGGCGGCTGCGCAGGGTGGCGAGCAGCTGCGGCAGCGACCGGGTCTGCTCGAAGAACATCTTCAGCTGACGACGCTCGGCATCGGTGAGCGTCGGTGTCCCCACCACCATGGCTCCGACCTCCTCTCATAACCCGCCCGTCAGGCCCGGCCCGTCCTGACGACGCCCCGGGCCGTTGCGCCGCTCGAGAGCACCATAGCGCCGCTTGGGAGGAACGGCGTTGGCCGTGATCGACGAATCTTCGACCAAGAGTTGGCATGTCGTGACGAGGACTCGGCTTGCCATCGCGGCGGTGGGGGGGCACCATGGGCTCGATGGCCTCCCGCTCGGCGTCGCGCGGCGACCCTCGCCTGTTCGCCGAGGCCTGCCTCTGGGTGCAGGAGGCGGAGACGCCGCAGGAGGTGCTGCAGCGGGCCAACGAGGCCGCCCGGCTCCTGCTCGGGACGAGCTGCAGCTACCTTGCCGTTCGGGATGGGGACGTGCTTCGCCTCGCCGCCCACTCCGGCTTCCGGAAGCCGGAGACCGCGAGCCGGTGGCTCCTGCCGGTGGGTCAGGGGATCGGGGGGCGGGTGGTGGAGCGGGGGGAGACCCTGGTCGTGCGCGACTACCGGCACGACCCCCGACGGGAGCGCTTCTCGAAGTCGGTGATCGACGCCGAGGGGCTACGCTGCTCGATCGCCGCCCCCATCCGCTCGGGCGGCCGCGTGGTGGGCGTGCTCTACGCCGCCGAGCACCGGCTGCGGCGCTTCTCGGCCGCCGAGGTCGAGCTGCACACGCTCTTCGCCCGCTTCGTCAGCACGGCCCTGACCGCCGTCGAGGCCCGACAGGCCCTGCGCCAGCGGCTGGCGGCGTGCGAGGAGGCCGAGCGCCAGCGGGCGGAGCTGCGCCGGCTGGTCGCCGAGGTCGCCGCGGCCCTCGTCCGGGAGGGCGGGCTGGAGGCGGCGCTGGGCGTGATCGCCGGCCGCCTGACGGCGGCGGTCCTGGTGCACGACCGTGCCGGCAACCCCATCGCCCAGGTGGGGGAGTCGGGGGGAGCGGAGACCCAACTCCCGCTGGGGGTGGTGGGACGTTGGCTCGGGCGGTTGGTCGTGGTTCGAGATCCCGCCCCAAGCCAGGACGAGCGCATCTGCCTGGAGCAGGTCGCCCACCTGGTCACCATCTGGCTGCTGCGCTCCCAGGGCTTCCTCTCCCGGGAGCAGGACCCGACCTCACGGTTCCTCGACGACCTCCTCCACGGCCGGCTCGGGGATGAGGAGACCGTCGTTCGGCAGGCGGCGATGCTGGGGATTGACCTCGGCGTGGCCCGCGCGGTGCTGCGCGTCGGCCTCTGCTCGGCGGGGTGGACCTCCTCCGAGCCCCCCTTCGTTACCCGCGAGGCGGCTGAGGCGTTGCGGCGCGTCGCCGATCGGCGGGGGCTGGAGCCGATCGTCGACCTGTGCGGGCACGATGCCGTGTTGCTGGTGCGGGCCGTGGACGTCGCCGGGCTCCGCCCTGTGGTCTCGGCGCTTCTGCGCGACACCAGCGCCCTGCTGGGGGGCGCCCGCCTCGCGGCCGGCCTGGGTCGGACCTGCCACCGGCTGGGCGACTACGCCGAGTCGCACCGTGAGGCCACGGTCGCCCTTGAGGTCGCCCGGGCGTTGCCGGAGGGAGGGGTCCGCACCCACGAGGAGCTCGGGTTCTACGGGCTGATGGCGCAGGCGGTCGACCCGGGCGTCCTCGACGCCCTCGCCGAGCGCGCCCTGGGGCCCCTGCTCGAGGCCGATGCCCGGCGCCGCACCCGTTACGTCCCCACCCTGGCCGCCTATTTGGACGCCGACCGTCGCCTCAAGCCCGCCGCCGCCGCCCTTCACGTCCACGTGAACACGCTCCGCTATCGGCTGGCCCGCATCGAGCGCCTGCTCGGCATCGACCTGGAGGACGTCGAGGCCCGTTTCCTGCTCGAGCTTGCGGTGCGCCTGCTCGGGGCCAGGGGCAGGATCCCCCGCCCGGGGGGGCGCCGGGAGCCTCTCGGCCTGGGGAGCGAGGGCCGCGGCCCGGCGCCGCCTCGGCGCTCGACGCCCGTGGGGCCGGGATCGGCCAGGTGAGCCCGGCGCCGGACGCCACCGGCTGTCCCCGACGCCGGGCGAAGCCCTCCTGGGCTCGGCTCACCCCGACCGGGGGGCGACGCCCACCTCGACCGGAAGGCCGGCCAGCCGCCACTCGGGCAGGCCGTCGGCCAGTCGGCGGGCGCGGAAGCCGGCGCGGCGCAGGATCTCGACCGCCTGAGGGGCGAGGACGCAGTAGGGCCCTCGGCAGTAGGCCACGATCTCGGCGCCTGGGGGTAGCTCGACCAGGCGGTGCCGTAGCTCGTCCAGGGGGAGGGAGATCGCGCCCGGGATGTGCCCGGCGGCGAACTCCTCGGCGGGGCGCACGTCGACCACCACCGTCTCCCCTCGCTCGATCCTCGCCATCAGCTCGGGGAGGCTGACCGGCTCGAGCAGGTCCCGAGCCCCGAAGTAGTCGCGCGCCACCTGCTCCACCTCGGCCAGTCGGGCTCGGGCCAGCTCGCGGAGGGCGGCCAGGAAGCGAGCCACCCCCTCGTCGGCGATGCGGTAGAGGACGCGTTTGCCGTGCCGGCGACGCTCGACCAACCGGGCCTGGGCCAGCACCTGGAGCTGGGCCGAGGTGTTGCCGACCTCCATCCCGGTCATCGAGGCCAGCTCCTCGACGCTCCGCTCGGCCTGGGCGAGCAGCTCGAGCAGCTCGATCCGCCGCGGGCTGGAGGTGGCTCTGGCGATCCGGCCGAACTGGGCGTAGAGGGTGTCTTTGGCCTCCCTGCCGGTCATGGTTTCATTCTAACGTTCTTTTGAATATTATTGGTTGGTGAGCGTTGGGGCGCCCGGCGTCCGGCTTGGCCTTCGCGCCAACCTGGCTCAGTTCTCGCTCCTGGTGGGGGTGAACGCCCTGGTCGGCGGCATGGTGGGCCAGGAGCGCGCGGTGCTCCCCTTGCTCGCCCAGCGCGGGTTCGGGCTGAGCGCTGTGAGCGCCGCCCTCACCTTCGTCGTCGCCTTCGGCCTCACCAAGCCGGTGGCCAACTTCCTGGCGGGGGCGTTTGCAGATCGCTATGGGCGCAAGCCGGTGCTGGTGGTCGGCTGGCTGATCGGGGTCCCGGTCCCGTTGCTCGTGATCTGGGCTCCCGACTGGACGTGGGTGGTCGTGGCCAACGTCCTGCTCGGGGTGAACCAAGGTCTGACCTGGTCCACCACCGTGAACATGAAGATCGACCTGGTCGGGCCCGCGCGACGTGGCCTGGCCATGGGGTTGAACGAGGCCTCCGGCTATGGCGCGGTGGCGGTCACGGCCTTTGCCTCGGGACTCATCGCCGCTCGCTGGGGGCTGCGGCCCCAGCCCTTCTTCCTCGGCGTCGCCTACGCCGGTCTTGGCCTCGGCCTCTCCACCTTCCTCGTGCGGGAGACCCGCGCCCACGCCCGCCAGGAGGCGACCGGGCACGTCGGCCTCGTCGCCCAAGGGCTCTCCACCCGCCAGGTGTTCCTGCTCGTCTCGCTGCGGGATCGTGCCCTCGTCGCCTGCAGCCAGGCGGGGCTGGCCAACAACCTGAACGACGGGCTGGCCTGGGGCCTGCTGCCCCTCTTCTTCGCCGCCCACGGGCTGTCGGTGACGGCCATCGGCGCGCTGGCCGCGATCTACCCGGCAGTCTGGGGCGGCGGTCAGTTGGTCACCGGTGCCCTCTCGGACCGCCTGGGCCGCAAGTGGCTGATCGTCTCCGGCATGCTGGCCCAGGGGACGGCGTTGGCGCTCATGGCCGCGTCCGGGGGCTTTTGGGCTTGGGCCGCGGAGGCGGCGCTGCTCGGCACCGGGACCGCCATGGTCTACCCGACCCTGCTGGCCGCCATCGGTGATGTCGCCCATCCCGCCTGGCGGGCCTCCGCGGTCGGCGTCTACCGCCTCTGGCGCGACCTCGGCTTCGCGGTCGGGGGGCTCCTGGCCGGGCTCGTCGCCGACCGGCTCGGCCTCGGGGCCGCGATCGAGGTGGTGGCCGGCGTCACCGCCCTCTCCGGGGCTGTGGTCGCCCTGCGCATGTACGAGACCCACCCGCGTCGAGCTCCCGGGCCCGCGCCGGCGACCGCGTCGAGGGGGGGCTGATCGCCCTCCCGGAGCGACGGTCACGCCTCGGCCTAGCCCGTCCCGCCCACGGGAACGACCCTAGAATGAGGCCAGGTCCGAAGGAAGGGCCCTGGCGCCTGGGGCCCGGCCCGGACGCGGAGGCCGGGTCTTGCCGGCGTGGGGCCGTTCGATGGAGGCATCACATGTCCGAGCACGGGCGGCGCATCGCCACCCGGTTCACGTCGGAGTCGGTCACCGAGGGGCATCCCGACAAGCTCGCCGACCAGATCTCGGATGCCATCCTCGACCACATCCTGGCCAAGGATCCTCTGGCCCGGGTGGCCTGCGAGACGATGGTGACCACCGGGCTGGTGCTGGTGGCCGGCGAGATCACGACCGACTGTTACGTCGACATCCCCCGCATCATCCGCCAAACGGTGCGGGAGGTGGGGTACACCCGGGCCAAGTACGGGTTCGACGCGGAGACCTGTGGCGTGCTGCTCAGCATCGATGAGCAGTCACCGGACATCGCCCAGGGGGTGGACGTGGGTGGTGCCGGCGACTCGGGCATGGTGTTCGGGTACGCCTGCGACGAGACACCCGAGCTGATGCCGTTGCCGATCGTGCTCGCCCACCGGCTGGCGCGCCGGCTGGCCGAGGTTCGCAAGACCAGGCTCCTCCCCTACCTGCGACCCGACGGCAAGGTGCAGGTCACGGTGGCGTACGGCGAGGACCGCATGCCGGTTCGGGTGGAGGACGTGGTCGTGTCGGCCCAGCACCACGAGGAGGTCGACATCGAGCAGCTCCGCTCAGACATCCTGGAGCACGTCGTCGACCAGGCCCTGGCCGACGTGGCCCTGGATGACGGGGTGCGCTATCACATCAACCCCACCGGACGGTTTGTGATCGGCGGCCCGGTGGCCGACACCGGCTTGACGGGGAGGAAGATCATGGTCGACACCTACGGCGGCTACGCCCGCCACGGGGGCGGGTGCTTCTCGGGCAAGGACCCGACCAAGATCGACCGGGCCGGCTCCTACGGGGCGCGTCACGTGGCCAAGAACGTGGTCGCCGCCGGCCTCGCCAGGCGGTGTGAGATCCAGATCGCCTACGCGATCGGGGTGGCCAAGCCGGTCGCGGTCCGGGTGGACACGATGGGAACCGGGAAGGTGGCGGACACCGAGCTCGAGCGTGCCATCCTGCGGCTCTTCGACCTGAGCCCGCTGGGCATCATCAAGGAGCTGAACCTCCGTCGTCCGCTCTTTCGCTCGACCGCCTGCTACGGTCACTTCGGGCGGAGCGACATCGAGGCGCCTTGGGAGGACACGCGGCGAGCCGCCGAGCTGCTGGCCGAGCTGCGGGCATGACCGCGCGACATGGCCGATGGGCATCTCCTGGAGGCGATGGCCGAACCGACTCGTCGCTGCCCGTCACCGCTCCCCTGGGCTCCTGGGGTGTGATCGATGAGTGAGCACCTGTACGCGGTGGTGCCCGCCGGGGGCGCCGGCACCCGGCTCTGGCCGCGCTCCCGGCGGGCCTCGCCCAAGCACCTGCTCCCGCTGTCGGGCACCGGCACGCCCCTGGTCCGGGAGGCCTGGGAGCGGGTCGCCCCCCTCGTCCGGCAGGTGTTCCTGCTCACCGAGGAGCGCCAGGTGAAGGCCATCCGCGACCTCCTCCCCGACCTGGGCCCGGAGGCGCTGATCGTGGAGCCGATGGCGAGGGGCACGACCAATGCCCTTGGCCTGGCGGCCATGACCCTGCTGGACCGTGACCCCGAGGCGGTCATGGTCTCCACCGCCGCCGACCACGTGATTCGTGGTCTGCCCGCCTTCCACGACGCCATCCGGCGGGCGGCGGCCCTGGCCGAGCGCTCCCGCTGGCTGGTGACGGTTGGCCTCCAGCCTCGCTACCCCGCCACGGGCTTCGGCTACATCGAGGTGGGCGAGGAGGTGGAGTTCGATGGCCTCCAGGCCCTGGCGGCCCGGGGCTTCGTGGAGAAGCCGGACGTGGAGACGGCCCGCCGCTACGTCGAGGGGGGGCGTCACCTCTGGAACCTCAACCTCTTCTGCTGGCGCTGCGACGCCTTCCTCGAGGAGCTGCGCCGTCACGGCCCCGAGCATCACGATGGGCTGCGCAGCGTGCTGGAGGCCAGGCGGGCCGGCGACGAGCGCCTCGCCGCCGAGCGGTACGCCCGGCTTCCCGTCGAGGCGGTCGACTACACGGTCATGGAACGGACGGACCGCCTGTTGGTCGTGCCCGGCGGCTTCGAGTGGAGGGATGTCGGCTCCTGGAGCGAGCTGGCCGACCTGCGGCAGCAAGACGAGGCGGGCAACGTGGTCGAGGGGCCGACCATCCTGCTCGACGCTCGCGACTGCTTCGTGTCCGCTCCAGGCAAGCTGGTGGCGGTGATCGGCATGGAGGGGGTGGTGGTGGTCGACACCGCGGATGCCCTCCTGGTGTGCCCGCGATCCCGCTGCCAGGACGTCAAGCGGGTGGTCGAGCAGCTCGAGCGGCTCGGGAAAACCGAGTACCTTTGAGCCAGCCCCCGATCGATCCGCTGGGTGTGTGGGCCGCCGGCGTCGATCGCGGGGCGAGCGCTGACCGCGATGAGGAAGACCGTGATGCATGCTCCCTCCCGTCGTGTGGCGGGACCGGGCCGCTGCCACGATCGCAGTGGCCTGGGCCAGCGGCGCGTGGCCCTCGAGGGCGCGCCCCAGCGCCGCCTCGCCGCGGGAGGCCACAAAGGCCAAGCGGCCCCTCGCCGCGAGGCCGGCGGGGATGAGGCGCACGTCGACCGCGACCCAGCGCACGGCCTTCCTGCCCAGGGCCAAGCGCCCCAGGACCCCGCGTATCCCCTCGGGAGGGGGGACGTGCCAGGCCCAGGGGAGCCCCGGCGCCGAGGGCACGGAGGTCGGCGATGCGGCATGGCGCGTGCCGCTGAGGGGCACCGATGAGCCCGACGGAACCCCCGCCCTTGATCATGGGGAGGAGGTCAACGTGAGGATCAGGTTCGGCACCGACGGCTGGCGTGGCGTGGTGGCCGATGACTTCACCTTCGAGACCGTCCGCTACGCGGCGCAGGGGGTCGCGGAGTACCTGCGGAGCCGGCCGGGCGACCCGCTGGCGGTGGTGGGGTACGACTGCCGCTTCGCCTCCGAGGTCTTCGCCGAGGAGGTGGCCCAGGTCTTCGCCGGCAACGGCATCCGCACCCTGCTCTTCGACCGTCCCTCGCCCACTCAGGTCGCCTCCTGGACGGTCATCGACCGTCAGGCGAGGGGGGCGGCGGTGATCACGGCCAGCCACAACCCGTACCTCTTCAACGGGCTCAAGTACAAGCCCGAGACCGGCAGCTCCGCCCCGCCTGAGGTGATCGCGGAGCTGGAGCGACGAATCGGAGACCTGCTGGAGCGGGGGCCGGGGGCGGTCCGGCGGGCGACCGCCGCCGACTCGCTGGTCGAGCGCTACGACCCACGGCTGCCCTACTACGAGCAGGTGCGGCGCCTGGTGGACCTGGACCGCATCCGGCAAGCCGGCCTCCGCATCGTCCATGAGTGCATGCACGGTTCCGGCTACGGCTACCTCTCGGAGCTGCTCGAGGGCGGGTCCACGACCGTCACCGAGTTGCACCCGGATCGCAACCCGTACTTCGGAGGGGTGAACCCCGAGCCGATCCCCGCCAACCTCGCCGAGGCGCTGGCGAGGATGCGAGGCGGCTCCCATGACCTCTGCATCTGCACCGATGGAGATGCCGACCGGGTGGGCATCATCGACGAGCGGGGCCGCTTCGTCGATCAGCTCCAGGTCTTCGCGCTCCTGATGCGCTACCTGATCGAGCTGCGCGGCTGGAAGGGCCCGGTGGTCAAGAGCATCAACATGACCTTCATGGCCGACCGGCTGGGCGAGCGGTACGGCGTCCCGGTGCACGAGGTACCGGTGGGGTTCAAGAACATCGCCCCCAAGATGATGGAGACAGACGCGGTGCTCGGTGGCGAGGAGTCGGGCGGGTACGGGGTACGTGGCCACATCCCGGAGCGAGACGGCATCCTGGTCGGGCTCTTCTTCGCCGACATGATCGTGAGAGAGGGGCGGCCTCTGAGCGAGGTCCTGGCCCGACTCGAGGCGGACGTGGGCCCCCATGCCTACGCTCGCCACGACATCCACATGGCGCGTGAGACCTACGACGTCGACCGCCGGCGCATCCTGGAGACGCTGGCGGCGAACCAGCCCCAACGCTTGGCCGGCGTCGAGGTCCAACGGGTCCGCGACGACGACGGGTACAAGTTCGTCCTGGCCGACGGGAGCTGGGTCCTGCTGCGTGCGAGCGGGACCGAGCCGCTCATCCGAGTCTACGCTGAGGCAGGCAGCCCCGAGCAGGTGGAGGCGCGCCTGGCCGCGCTCGAGGAGGTCGTGGGGATCGGAAGCCATGGCTGAGATCGGAACGGCGAACGACCATCGGGTCGACAAGCCCTGGGGCTACGAGCTGCGCTGGGCCATCACCGACCGTTACCTGGGCAAGGTGCTGCACGTGAACCGGGGTGAGGCGCTCTCGCTCCAATACCACGAGCGCAAGGACGAGTGGATCATGGTGGCGAGCGGCGTGCTCGACCTCGAGCTCGACGGGAAGGTGCACCGACTGGGGCCTGGGGGCACAGCCCACATCACCCCTGGCACCCGCCACCGGATGACGGCGGTGGAGGACTGCGACATCTTCGAGGTCTCGACGCCGGACATGGACGACGTGGTTCGGCTCGAGGACCGCTACGGAAGGGCGGGCACGTCCGACCGCTGAGGAGGGCTGGCGCTCGGCTGGCGGCGAGGGGCCGTGGATCGAGCCGTCTCGGGCTCCGTGGCCGACTGATCGGCTCCCTTGCCGAGGGCATCCATGGCCGGCGCGGGCCGCCGGCGGCCGGGGCGGGCGATGGCCGGTTGGGTCCTCGGTCCTCGTCCCCTGCCCGCCGGCGCTGGAGGTGCCCCCATGGCTCCTGCCCCACGCCGACCCGGGTCCCTCACCGGAGAAGGCGAGAACGGTCAGCGCCGATGGCGACAGGGGTGATCACCCGCCCGGGCCTGCCGTCGGTCGATCGCTCTGCCGACCTCGGCCTCACGCCTCGACTTGGCTGGACCGGGATGGGATCCCCTGGTGGCCCGGAACCAGGTCCTGCCAGCGGGTGTCGGCGCTGACCACAGCGCTGAGGCCGCTGACCTTGGTGAAGTCGTACCCCTCCCCCAGCCCGAGCGGCTTCTTGCCTTGCTCGACCAGCCGGACCGAGTCGAGCAGGAGACGACGCAGCCGGATGATGGCCAGGTCGGCCGGCACCAGGTGCTCTTTCCGGCGGTCGTAGAGCTTGCCCTCGGACATCTGGACGGCGGCGTCCTGGATGCGGTTGCCACCGCGGAAGCCGGCGAAGCTCTTGCCCGCGGCCATCGCCTCGCGGTCCTGGGGCGGGATTCGCAGCCGTCGCCGTTCCGGCTCCGGACCCCAGACGCTGGGGTCGATCCCTCGGTTGGCCAAGCCCCGCATCGGCCGACCCTCGGCGTCCTTGGGGACTGGGGAGACGATGATGGACGAGCAGGTGTAGTCGTCGCGGGGGACGACCATGATCGCGCCGGTGGCGCCGGCGATGAAGGCGGTGTACGGCATCACGAACGCGGTGATCCTGACGTACTTCTTGGTCGGGTCACCGGTCACCTCCCGGATCGCCGCGTAATGGAAGCCGAAGGGCGTGTACTCGACCTCGATCCGCGGGCCGTTGTCGGTGCTCGGCCAGCCGACGCCCCGCCTGGCGGGACGGGCCGGGGTCCCCTCCTGCGGGTTGCCGTTGCGCTCCTCGACCCCGAAGCCCCGTGGGTCCGACACTCGAGGTGGGATCAAGCCCAGGTCCCAGGGCTCACCTGCGAACTGGAAGGAGCCGACCGTGCGCGGGCCGGGGTCGGACACGGCCAGCGTGTCCAGGTGCAGGACGCCGACGTGCGAGGAGTCGATCGACCCTTCCTGCACCTGCATCCAGTTGCAGTCGAGGATCATCTCGCTGACCTCGATCTCCTCCGGAGGGAGGTCCGACCAGGCGAAGTTGGGGAAGGGCGGCTCCGTGCCCGGGGGGCCGAGGTAGACCCACCCCAGCCCTCCGCTCTCCCGGACCGGGTAGCTCCCGTGCTTGACCCGATCCTTGAAGGTGGAGTTGGGGAAGTTGGGCATCTCCAGGATGGTGCCATCGACGGCGAACTTCCATCCGTGGTAGATGCACCTGATGCCGCAATCCTCGACCCGGCCGAGGGCCAGTGAGGCCCCGCGGTGGCAGCACAGCTCGTCCAGGAAGCCCAGCCTCCCCTTGGTGTCGCGGAAGGCGACGAAGTTCTCGCCGAGGACGGTGACCCGGATGGGCGGGCAATCCGGCTTGGGAAGGTCGGCGAGCTGGAAGGCTGGGGTCCAGTAGCGTCGAAGGACCTTTCCCATCGGGGTGTCGGGCCCGACCCGGCAGAGCACCTCGTTCTCTTCAGTGGTCAGCATCTCTCCTCCTCCAGATCTCTCAGGTCGCGTCCGTGAGGGGTGGCATCTCGTCACCTCCTCGGCTGCCCACCTCTCCTTCAGCCACGGATGACGGCGGGCTCATAGGTGGCCACCGTCTCGTCAGGGACCAGCTCCAGACCGAGGAGCATGAGCGGATAGCCGCGCACGACCTCCCCGGGTCTCGCCCTGGCCACCGCCCGGTAGACGGCGGGGTTGACGCGCAGCCCGACGATCGTGTCCTCCTCCCCCCACACCTCCCAGATCCGGGTGCACGCCTGATCGATCACGATCGAGAGGTAGGGGTCCGGTGGGTGGTCGCCGGATGCGCTCGGGCTTCGGTGGTCGTTGGACCACACGACGCTGGCCGGCGTCGAGTCACGCGGTTCGCTCATCGACTTCGCTCCCTGGTTGGTTGGGTCGCCGCCCCAGCCCGGGGCGACGGGTGGGCAGGGGCCGTCGGCCCCGATTGGGGAAGGGGGTCATGCCTTGGCTACCCACACCTGGTCCCAGACTGGCAACAAGACCACGCTTGGGATGGGCAGCTTGGTCGTCAGCCCGGGCCCGTTGACGCCCCGAGCGGCGACCGCCACCGGAGCCACGGTGAAGAGGAAGGGGGCATAGGCCTGGTCGCTGAGGTACTTGGCGATCTGGGCGTAGAGGCGAGCCCGCTGGCCGGCGTCGAAGGTGGCCGCCGCCTGGGCCATCATCTGGTCGAGGGTGGGATCGTGGACACCGCTATAGGGCGCAGTCGAGAGAAAGCGGAAGGGAAGGCCGGTGCTCACGCCGGGGTCGAAGGCTCCCGAGGCCTGGAGGGCCGCCTGCCATCTCCTGCTCTGGAACTCCTGGATGGTCCCGGTCAGGTCGTAGGGATGGATCGTGGTCTGGATGCCGGCCTCTTGCCACTGGGCCTGGAGGGCTTGCAGGGTGAGGTTGGAAAGGGTGTCGTTGCCCCCCATGAGGTCGACCTTGAGGCCGCCGAGTTGGGCGACGATCTGCTTCGCCTTGCTCAGGCTGTAGGTTCGGTAGCCGGGCACCTTGGGCATGTAGAAGAGGCCACCGGGACCGGTGAACGACTGGGTGATCGGGAACATGTTGTCGAGGATGTGGGCCTGGATTGCCTTCACG
The DNA here is from genome assembly GCA_035294145.1 of Candidatus Dormiibacterota bacterium. Lineage (GTDB taxonomy): Bacteria > Chloroflexota > Dormibacteria > Dormibacterales > Dormibacteraceae > CADDZO01. Next base: position 18,124 of record DATGLL010000231.1, read on the forward strand.
TTGGTCGCGTAGTAGATGGCCTCCCGGGCGAGCTTGTTGTTGAAGGGGGGGATGGCCGTGTTGAGCTGGATGACCCAGGGTGAGGTCCCCGCCTCTACGGTGACCTTCAGGTTCTTGTTCTGGCTCGCCTCTTGGACGACGGCCGGGGTGGTGATCGTCGTTGCCTGCGCCTGTCCGGCGATGATGGCCTGGTAAGCGGCTTGATCGCTACCGATCGAGGTGAAGATGAGGCGATCGAGATAGGGGTACCCCTTCTTCCAGTAGCCGTCGTACCGTTTGAGCACGAGCTGGGAGCTGACGATGTCGTTCTGCACCTCGAACGGTCCCGCCCCAACTGGCGTCAGCGCAAACTGACGCTCGCCCAGCCTCTGCACCGCGGATGGCGAGGCGATGAGGTTGGCGTTGGTGCTGAGGAGAACGCCGATGACGGCCGCGTAGGGGCGGGTGAAGTGCAGCACCACGGTGTGGTCGTCCGGGGTCGTGATGCCGGCCGAGCTGAGCGGCGGCCAAGAGGAGGCAGGGCTGCAGACGCAGGGGGTAGCGAGGTCGCGATCGATGTTCCAGGCTACAGCCTGGGCGTTGAACGGGGTCCCGTCCTGGAATTTCACCCCTTGGCGGAGCGAGATGGTGACGGTCTTCCCGCCGTCTGAGATCTGATATCCCGTGGCGAGCTCGGGCTCGACCTTGCCCGAGGGACCCAGCCAGAACAGGCGACCGAAGATCGCATCCATCATGATGGTGGGGGCGGATCCGGCAGAGGCCGGGTCGAGGCCGCGATCCCAGTTGGCCGCTGGCCCCCCCAGGAGGTAGTTCAACGTCCCGCCCCGTTGCGGGCTGCCTGGGGTCGATTGGCCGTTGCCGGAGGAGCTAGGGCCGCCTCCACCGCAGGCCGACACGGCCAGGGCGAGGATCGCACCCGCCGCCGCCAGCCATTTCGTGCGCCAGCGACGGCATCCAGCTGCGCTCATCTCTCTCTCCCTCCTTCACCCTCCCTCGAAGGCAGAACGAAAACGGTCGATTGTCAGTTGTTGCTATGGATTAGATGATAATTGCTAGTAACTTGTCAATACTGTGCTACATGACAAAATGCTCTCTTATCTATGCTTACCTCATGTCCGAAGATTTCCTGGCAGAATTTGGGAGCGAACACAATCCCTCGCCACAAGAGGCAGGCGTGGGGAGGGAGGGGGCTGCCGAGGGAGAGACGGGACGGCCCTACCGGGTACGATGCGAGCGGCGTGGCCGCGGCTGGGTGCTTTGGATCTCGGGACCGGGGCTCGGCGAGGAATATGTGACCCAGGCGAGAAGCTACGATGAGGTCGAGGCCGTGGCCCGTGAGACGTTGGCGGCCGTGGCTGGGACGCTGGCCGACGATCCCGAGCTCATGGTCGAGGTGGTGCTTCCAGCTCAGCTCCAGCGACCGGTCATCCTGGCGCGTCGCTTCCGGCTGCGGGCGGCGGCCGCTCAGCGCCAGTCGGTGGCTGCGCTGAAGGAGGCGGCCCGGATGCTGGTTGCGGCCGGTTACAGCAAACGCGACACGGCAGCGTTGCTCGGGGTCTCGCGTCAGCGCATCAGCCAGGTGCTCGAGGAGCGAGGACCTCGGGGCGAGTGGGGTTAACAACAGCTGACGCGTCCATACACTACAATCCACTTCCATGAACTTGAAGCAGTGGGCGCGCGAGCAAGGCATCCACCCCGTGACCGCCTACCGCTGGTTCCAGTCGGGCAAGCTCCCCGTCCCGGCCCGGCGA
>DATGLL010000232.1:0-3190 GCA_035294145.1 Candidatus Dormiibacterota bacterium
TCGCCGGGCCGGGACGGGGAGCTTGCCCGACTGGAACCAGCGGTAGGCGGTCACGGGGTGGATGCCTTGCTCGCGCGCCCACTGCTTCAAGTTCATGGAAGTGGATTGTAGTGTATAGGCGCGTCAGCTGTTGTTAACCCCGTCGACCAGGGGCTGCCCCTCGGGTCGGTCTCGAAGCGGACCTCCGGGGCCCCGACCACCGCTGGCCGCAGCCTCCGCAACTGGCGCCGGCAGGCCACGTAGCTGCTCCGATGGCCGTGCTCCCGCCGCTCGGCGGGCAGGCCACCAGTCCCGCACACCACGGTCCCGCTCAGCCCGAACGCGCAGACGAGCTGTCTCCCTAACGCTCCACGCGCTCCATCCTTCAAATCCGGCAGGCAGTGCCGTGCTCAGCCACGACCTGGGGAGTACAGTCGCCCGGAACGCTCCCCGCCAGCTGTGCACGACCCTCCCGCCCGCACGGTCTCCTCACCAAGCGCAAGGCGGCTTCAGACCAAGGTGCGGGCCTGCCGTTCCTCTTCTTCATCTTCTTCATCAGCTCGCCGATGAGTCGGACTCTCCGAGCCGAGGTGACCCCAGATTGGCGCGCTGCATCGGCATCGGCGACATGGGAAGCCAGCTCGGTCGCACAGCGCACTCCCCATCCCCGACCCCGACTCCCGATCATGAACAGCGAGGCCATCCTCAAGAGGTGCGACGGCCCGGCCCTCGTGCTCCCGAGGAGGTCGGCCACCTCATCCCCGATGCCCCTGGGGAACCCCAGGCCGACGCCGTGGTTGCGCCTGGCCACACAGTGCGGAGGACGTTGTCGCCGACCTCAGGGGAGGCCTCCGCGGCACCGACAGGGGCCCAAGGCCTGCCTGTGCCCAGGTCCGACGGAGCGCTCACCCGCGTCGCGGGACCGGGCCAGCCGCCCCCCTCCCTCTCAATCGAGGCCCCCGGGCGGGACAAGGGCGGTCTCGCTACGATCACCTATCGAGCGCGGACGGCGAGGCCAGCTTTCAACAGGGAGGAGGGACCATGAGCGAGACGGTCGACCACGACCCGCACCGGCGGAGCGAGGTCCGCGATGGGATGCGGATCGACTGGCACGTCCCCATCCCCATGGACGACGGCATCGTCCTGCGCGCTGATGTCTACCGCCCGATCGATGAGCGCCCGGCGCCCGTGATCCTCACCTAACCTACGGCCCCTACGCCAAGGGTCTGGCTTTCCAGGAGGGCTACGCCCGGCAATGGCAGCAGCTGGCCAGAGAGGCCCCCGAGGTCCTGATCGGGTCGAGCAACCGGTACCAGAACTGGGAGACGGTCGACCCGGAGCGATGGGTGCCGGACGGCTACGTCTGCGTCCGTGTCGACTCCCGCGGTGCCGGCTGGTCGCCGGGATCCCTCGATGTCTGGTCACCGCGGGAGGCCCGCGATCTCTACGAGTGCATCGAGTGGGCCGCCCGTCAGCCGTGGAGCAACGGTCGGGTCGGCCTCTGCGGGATCTCCTACTACGCCATGAACCAGTGGCAGGTCGCCGCCCTCCAGCCCCCACACCTGGCCGCCATGGTGCCGTGGGAGGGGGCGGCGGATTGGTACCGGGAGGTCTACTACCACGGCGGCATCCGCAGCCAGTTCATCGACGGGTGGTACCCGCGCCAGGTGGTGAGCGTTCAGCACGGCCGGGGCGAGCGAGCGCCGAAGAACCCGAACTCCGGCGAGTCGGTGGCCGGGCCGGTGACGTTGCCTGAGGAGGAGCTGGCCCGGAACCGCACCGACCTGGTGGCCGAGGTGAAGCGCCACCCGCTCGACGACGACTGGCACCGTGCCCGATCGGTCGATTGGTCGAGGGTGAGAACCCCCTTCCTGTCCGCGGCCAACTGGGGCGGGCAGGGCCTGCACCCACGCGGCAACTTCGAGGCCTTCACCCAGGCGGCCTCGGAGCAGAAGTGGCTCGATGTGCACGGCGGCACCCACTTCACCTGCTTCTACGCCGGCTACGGCCTCCGCCTCCAAAGGCGCTTCTTCGATCACTTCCTCAAGGGGCTCGACAACGGCTGGGACCAGGAGCCGAGGGTGCGGCTGCAGATCCGCCACGTCGACGGCCGCTTCGTCGAGCGCCATGAGCACGAGTGGCCCTTGGCCCGCACGCGCTGGACCCGCCTCTACCTCGACCCGGTGACCTACCGCCTGGAGTCGGAGCCGCCCGCCGAGGGGCAGGTGACGTACGCGGCCCTCGGGGAGGGCGTGACCTTCACCTCCCCACCCCTGAGCCAGGAGATGGAGATCACCGGGCCAGTGGCGGCGAAGCTCTGGGTCGCTTCCTCGACCCGGGACGCCGACCTGTTCTGCGTGCTCCGGGTCTTCGACCCCAAGGGCGAGGAGGTCGTCTTCCAGGGCTCGAATGATCCCAACACCCCCGTCGCCCAGGGCTGGCTCCGGGCCTCCCATCGCAAGCTCGACCCGAGCCGCACCCTGCCCTACCGCCCCTACCACCCCCACGACGAGGTCCAGCCGCTGACCCCTGGCGAGGTCTACGAGCTGGATATCGAGATCTGGCCGACCTGCATCGTCGTCCCCCCCGGCTACCGGGTGGCCCTAAGTGTGCGGGGCCGCGACTACGAGTACGCGGGGCCGATCGACGAGGTCACCCAGGGCCTCGGCTACCGGGGCTGCGGGCCCTTCGTCCACCAGGACCCAGATGACCGCCCGTCAGAGGTGTTCGGGGGCCAGGTCACGCTCCACGGCGGCGGCGACCGGGCGTCGTACCTCCTGCTCCCGGTGATCCCTGCCCGCTGACCCCAGACCGGCGCGGGCGCCTGCCGAGCTGGCCGGGCGACCTGGCGGGAGAGGGGAACGGCGGCCTCGGGTAGGGGAAATCCCCTACGCGTCCATAGGAGAAATCACTGTCCCGGCTTCCTTGAGCCCTCGCCACCTTGGCCCGTAGGCTCGTAGACGTGCAGGCTCGTGGGCGAGGCCTGATGCCGGCGAGAGGGGCGAGGGTCAGGTGGCCCTTGCCGCTGTCCCTCCGCAGTCCCGACGCCACCGAACGTTGAGGAGAGAGTGATGGCAACCCTGGCCCCACCCAGACCCAAGAGCTACGACGACACCTTCTTCAAGCCGATCGCGCTGTGGTTGACGACGACCGACCACAAGCTGATCGGGATCATGTACATGACCACCGGCTTCCTGTCCTTCCTGGTGGG
>DATGLL010000233.1:0-27206 GCA_035294145.1 Candidatus Dormiibacterota bacterium
TCGCCGGGCCGGGACGGGGAGCTTGCCCGACTGGAACCAGCGGGAGGCGGTCACGGGGTGGATGCCTTGCTCGCGCGCCCACTGCTTCAAGTTCATGGAAGTGGATTGTAGTGTATGGGCGCGTCAGCTGTTGTTAACCCCCCTCGGCCTCACCGGCGGCGTGACCAGCCTCCGGGGCCGTCCTCCGCCCCCGGGCCGCTCAGGAGACCCGTCCCACCAACTGGATGACGAAGGAGACCCCGATGAAGACGATGAGGTAGGCGACGTCGAACCCCCCGACCGGAGGCACCCACCGCCGAACGGGGGCGAGAAGCGGTTCGGTGACCTCGAAGGTGATCCGATGAACTCGATTGCGGGGGTAGGGTTCGATCCAGCTGAAGACGGCCCTGACGATCAGGCAGAGCAGGAAGAGGTAGCCGACGACCTGGATCAGCAGGGCGACCGGAGCAACGATCATCTGCTACAGCGTACGCGTGAATCCCCCTCCCGGCTACTCCCAGGAACCGAACAGCGCTCTGCCCACCCGGACCATGGTGCTTCCCTCGGCGACGGCGGCCTCGAGGTCGTCGCTCATCCCCATGGAGAGCACCGGCAAGGGCCGACCGAGGCGTTGCTCGATCTCGTCCCGCAGCCGTCGCAACTCGGCGAAGGCCGGCCGTGGATCGCCCCCGAGGGGACCGATCGCCATCAGGCCCCGCAGGTCGACCAGGTCGCGGACCCGATCGGCGGTCGCCACCGCGTCCTCGGGGGCCACGCCGTGCTTTTGCGGCTCGCGGGAGACGTTCACCTCGAGCAGGACGGGGAGGGGGCGGCCCAGCCGCGCCAGCGCGGTAGCTAGCCGCACCGAGTCCAGCGACTGGATCAAGGCGAAGCGGCTCGCATGCCGGGCTTTGTTGGTCTGAAGGTGGCCGATCAGGTGCCACTGGGCGCCCGGGACCTGGTCCATCTTGGTCAGCGCCTCCTGGACCCGGTTCTCGCCCAGGATGGTGAGCCCGGCCTCGACCGCCGCCCGGCAGACCTCCACCGGCTGCCCCTTGGTCACCGCGACCACCGTGATCGCGCTCGGGTCTCCCCCGGCCCGCTCGATGCGGGCATGGAGGGCCGCCAGCCGCTGCCGCAACCCGAAGACCGAGGCCGGCGCGCTCATCACCGCGGTCCCCAGTCGTCCGGGCCGGCCTGGAGGGCGGCGATGCAGGCTCCCCTGCTGCCGTCGGGACGGCGGCGGTGCGAGGGCAGCTCCGGGCGCTCCCGGGTGCACATCCCCAGCTCGTAGATGCGATCGGGGGCGAGGCCCGCCGCCTCGAGCTGCCGCCGGTTGGCCGCGGCCAGGTCCAGGTGGTAGCGGTCGCCCTCGGGCCGGACGCAGGCCGGGTCGAAGCGCTCCGCGACCTCGGCGCCGACCAGGTAGCAGCGGCCGCAGATGCCGGGCCCGAGCCCGGCCAGCAGGTCGTCGGGTCGGGAGCCGTACGCGCGCTCCAAGGCCGCCACCGCCGCCGGGGCCACCCCGGACGCGGTCCCCCGCCAGCCGGCGTGCGCCACCGCCAGCGCCGGCCGGCGGGGGTCGAGGAGCACGATCGGGTAGCAGTCGGCGAAGGTCAGGAGCAGGGGGAGGTTGGGGCGATCGGTGATCAGGACGTCCACGCCCCGGATCACGCCGGTCGGCTCATCCACGCGAGCCACGGCGGTGCCGTGGACCGCCCCCGCCACCGTCAGCCGCTCGGGCTCGAGCCCCAGCCTCCGCGCGAAGCGTCGCCGTTCCGGCGTCAGCCAACGTCCATCGCCACCGGCCCGCATGGAGCCCAGGGCGAGGGTGGAGAAGCCGTGGACCAGGCCCGGCCAGGCGGACAGCTCAGCGATCTGCAGCACATCGGCCATGTCGTCTCCATCCTTGACGGCACCCCCGAGTCGATGCAACCCGGCCGAGGCCGAGGGAGGGCCGTGCCTCCGAGGCGGGACAGGGAGCCGCCCCCGGCTCAGGAGACGATCGGCGCCTCCCAGCCCTCGTAGCTGCCGCCCAGCTCCGAGGCCACCTCCTCCACCTGCTCGCGGAGCCTCGTGATCGCCGCCGGCGTGGGCACGAGCGTCAGGACGGCGGTCAGGCTCCAGGTGCCGTCCCGGCGCGACCTGAGGGAGCATCGGTACCCGGCGCGCTCGAGACGATCCACCGCAAGGCGGCCCGCCGCCTCCGAGCCGAGGGCCAAGAGGGCGTGGATGGGGTGCGGCAGGTCGAGGCGGGAGCCCCGCTGCCGGAGCTCGGCGATGCGGGCCAGGTCATCGGGATGGGGCGGCTTGTGGCTCGCGAAGGGGCGACGACGCCGTGCGGCACGCGGCCAGACCAGATCCAGCCAGGCCATCCCGACCGGCTCGCCACCCCGCCTCATCGCGCCCCGGGCTTAACGCCGAGCGGTGTTGGCCGAGGTCCGCGCCGACAGGACCTGTTCGATCTCCCGCTTCACCTGCTGCAGGTCCATGAACTCGCGGTAGACGGAGGCGAAACGGATGTATGCCACCTCATCCAGCTCCCTGAGGCGGTCCATGACCATCTCCCCGATCTCGTAGCTGGGGATCTCCACCCGGCCGCTCCGACGCAGCTCGGCCTCGATCCCGTCCACGATGGCGTTCAGCCGATCGGGTGAGATGTCCCGCTTCTCCGTCGCCTTTTTGAGCCCAGCGAAAAGCTTGTGCGGGTCGAAGTCCTCGCGTCGCCCGTCCTTTTTGATCACGAAGAAGGGGACGCTCTCGATGCGCTCGTAGGTGGTGAAGCGCTGGCCACACTGCAAGCACTCACGCCGGCGCCGGATCGCCTCACCGACCTCGGAGTCGCGCGAGTCCACCACCCGCAGATCGTGGTGACCGCAGTAGGGACATCTCATGGGCTCGCTCAGCTTCCTTCGTAGAGGTTACGGGACTACACGCGCCGGCGCAGAAAGGCGGGGATGTTGAGATCGTCCTCGTCGGTGGTGAACGTGGGCCGGTTCTCCACCAGCGGCCGCTGGTAGTCGGAGGTCGGCGGGGGGACGGTCGGCTCGCTCGCGGTCGGCACCTGCTGCTGGGTGGAGGTCCGCTGCTTGCGGCCGAACCCGGTGGCGATCACCGTGATCTTGACCTCGCCCTGCATCCGATCGTCGTTGACCACGCCGAAGATGATGTTCGCGTTCGGGTCGGCCGAGGCTTTGACGATCTCCGCCGCCTTCTCGCACTCGTGCAAGGTGATGTCCTTGCCGGCGGTGATGTTGAAGAGGATGCCCTGGGCGCCGTCGATCGAGGTCTCCAGGAGCGGGCTGGCCACGGCCTGCTTGGCCGCGTCCTCGGCCCGGTTGTCCCCGGAGCCGAACCCGATCCCCATGAGCGCCTCGCCGGTGTCGGTCATGATCGCCTTCACGTCGGCGAAGTCGAGGTTGATCACCCCCGGGTTGACGATCAGGTCGGCGATGCCCTGGACCCCCTGACGGAGGACGTCGTCGGCGATCCGGAACGCCTCCTCGAGGGTGGTCTTCTTGTCGACCACCTGGGTCAGGCGATCGTTGGGGATCACGATCAGGGCGTCGACCTTCTCGCGGAGGTTCTTGATGCCGACCTCCGCGGTCTCGTTGCGGACCTTCCCCTCCCAGCGGAAGGGCCGGGTCACGACGCCGATGGTCAACGCCCCCTCGGCCTTGGCCAGCTCGGCGATGACCGCCGAGGCCCCGGTGCCGGTGCCGCCCCCCATCCCGGCGGTGATGAAGACCATGTCGGCGTCCTTGACCAGCTCGGTCAGCTCGGCCCGGCTCTCATCGGCCGCGTCACGCCCCTTGGTCCAGTCGCCGCCCGAGCCCAGGCCCCGGGTGAGCTTCCGACCGATGTTGACCTTGATGTCAGCGTTGCAACGCTCCAGGGCCTGGAGATCGGTGTTGACGGCGATGAACTCGACCCCCTTCAAGGCGGCCGAGATCATGCGGTTGACGGCGTTGCCACCTCCGCCACCGGCGCCCACGACCTTGATCCGCGCACGCCCGTCCTGGCGATCCCCTTGCATGCTTGCCTCCTGCATCCCGTCAACGACCCCTGCTGAATCGTTGCCTGCAACAACCCGTAACCACGCAGCCATGGCCTCCAGATCCCGGCAAGCCCCCGGGATCTCGGCGAGGCCACCCTTGATCGACCCCGGAGGCGGGACCCGGCCGCCTCCCGAGGCCCCTCCGCGAGCGCCCGCGGAGCCGTGGGACCCCCAGAACCGTTTCGCCTCTTCGCTGTCCTTGATCGCTCGGCCCGCGCGCCTCGGCGCCAGGCACCAGATGCCGGGGCCGGGCCGGCCGCACCGTCAGCCCATCCCAACGGCGCCGGGCCGCCCCCCTCGCCGGCTGCCTTCCGGCCGCTCGCTCAGCCTCGAGCCTAGAAGAACTCACGCAGCCACCTCACGGTTCGCTGATAGGCGCCGGAGAGCACGGGGCTGCGGTGGTGCGGACGGGCCTCCTGCACCGGCAGCATCCGAGCCCCCCACTTCACCAAGCCCACCGCCGCGGCGTACGACGGCCCTGCCACCCGATCGGCCAGCCCCCCGATGCCGGCGGGCAGCCCCAGCCGGACGGCCGAATCGAAGACCGCCTGCGCCGCGTCCGTCGTCCCCATCAGCCGCGCCCCGCCGCCGGTGACCACGACCCCGGCGGGGAGCAGGCCATCGTACCCGCTGCGCCGCACCTCCTCCCGGGCGAGCTGGAAGATCTCCCGCACCCGGGCGCCGATGATCTCGGCGAGCAGCCGGCGTGGCGTCTGCTGGAGGCGGTCCCCACCCACCTGTCGCACGTCGATGCGCTCCTCGGCGGGGATCACCTCGGGCAACGTGTGCCCGTAGTTCAGCTTCAGTTGCTCCGCCTCCACCAGCGTGGTCCGGAGCCCGATCGCGATGTCGTTGGTGACATGATTCCCACCGATGGGAAGGACCGCCAGGTGCAGGGCCGAGCCCTCGTTGTAAACCACGACATCGGTCGTGCCGGCCCCGATGTCGACCAGCACCACGCCGAGGTCGACCTCATTGTCCGTCAGCACCCCCTCGCCGGAGGCCAGGCCCTGACTGACCACATCGTCCACGTCGAACCCCGACTGGTGGACGCACTTGATCACGTTTTGAACCGACGTTTGGGAGCCGGTGACGATGTGCGTCTCGACCTCGAGTCGATGCCCGGTCATGCCAATGGCGTCCTTCACACCCTCCTGCCCATCGACCGTGAAGGTGCGAGGCAGCACGTGGATGACCTGACGATCGCTGGGCACGCTGATGGCGCGCGATGCCTCGACAACTCGCTCGACGTCGTCCTCCCCAATCTCACGATCGGGACGAGACACCGCCACCACACCACGGCTCGTCTGGGAGGAGATGTGAGGGCCAGCCAGCGACACCACAACCGATTCCCCACGCACGCCGGCCATGCGCTCGGCTGCCACCATCGCGCTCTGGATGGCATGCACCGTCTTCTCGATGTTGACGACCACGCCGCGCCGCAGGCCCTCGGCGGGAACCTCTCCGACGCCCTCGACCGTGATCTGGCCGTACTCGTCCGCTTCCGCGATGACGGCGGCCACCTTGCTCGTGCCGAGGTCGAGTCCGACTAACCGCTTCCGCCTGGACAAGGGGGGGTGCGTTGCCTCCAAGAACGTGGGGAAATACCTGGCGCGACCACGGTAAGTATATCCGGCACGGCGAGCATGGCCAAGATTTTGTGTCTCGCCCCGAGGACTACCACAGATGTAGTGGAACGGCCCCTGCCCAGCGCCGCCGTTGTGGCCCCAGATGGGGCGCCCGCTTGGGGGCAGACGTGGGCGAGGAGGTCAGTGACAGGCGGAGCTGGTCACGAGGAGTGGGGCGGCCGAGCCCACCGACGCTTGCGAGGACCGACCGTGAGCCGCGGAGGTCGAGGGCCAATCCGCGATCGCCACGGCGCTCGGGTTCATCACGTTGACGTAACGCAGCCGCGGGTCGTTGTAGTTCACTCCCCCAGCCTGGACCTGACGAAGGGCGGCCACCTTCTCTGACAGCGCGGCCAGCTCCTCCGGGGTCAACACCCGACCGAACTGCACCTGCCAGCCGCGCGCGACCACGAGGGTGAGGTTGCCGCAGGCGTCGACGGTGAAGGAGCGGGCTTGCTGACCGATCAGGCCCGGCAGCTGCCGTTGCAGGTTGACCAGCGCCACCAAGAGCGCAGGGTCCATCATCGTCCGACCCGGCCGCGGCACGGGGCGGGGAGGGCCGTCGATCTCCACCAGCGCCGTGTCACGGCCAAGGGCCGGCCCCAGCACGACCGCCTGGTCCGAGAGGTCGTAGAGCCGTCCGGCCCCGGCCCGGTACACGGCCACCGGCTGCCATTCCTCCACCCTGATCGTGACCCGGTCAGGGAGGCCGGTCGACACCGAGGCGGTGCGAACCCAGGGTGAGGCCATCAGCCGGCGACCGACCGCATCCGGGTTGACCATGAACACGCTGCCCGGCCGCTCCAGGCCGGCCATGGCCACGACCTGGGAGGCGGTGAGACGCCGGTTCCCAGACACCTCGACCCGAGTGACGTGGCAGATCGGGCCAGCGAGCAGGGCCGCCAGCAGGGCGATCTCGGCCAGGAGCACGAGCAGGGCGCCACCCCGCCTGCGGCCGCCCGACGCCCCCGACCGGGACCGGGGCCAGCCGACCCGGAGACGGTCGCCCGACCCCCTCCCCCCTGCCCGGCGCCTGCGCCCAGGCCCGGGCAGGGAGAGCGGACGCGGCCCATGACGCCAGGTGCGGACGGGACGACGAGCGCTCACCGCCCCGACCGATCCCGCCGATGACGCTCGATGCCGTGACGCACCAGGCGCTCACAGAGCTCCTCAAAGCCCATCCCCGCGGCCTTGGCCGCGTCGGGCAGGAGCGAGACCTCGGTCAGCCCGGGGACCGTGTTCACCTCCAGCACCCACGGCGTGCAGTCGGGGGAGACGATGAAGTCGACCCGAGCCACCCCTTCGCACCCCAGGGTGCGAACCGCGGTCGCGGCCGCCGACTCCAGGGCGGCGGCGGCGGCGGGGGGGATGCGGGCGGGGATGATGTGCCGGCTCTTGCCGGCGGTGTACTTGGCCTCGTAGTCGTAGGTCGGGGTGTCGTAGACGATCTCGAGGGAGGGCAGCACCTGGAGCTCCGGGGTCGCCAGGACCCCCATCGTCACCTCGGTCCCCGCCACGAAGCGTTGGACCATGACCCGTCGGTCGTAGCGCCCGGCCAGCAGCAGCCCGCTCGCCAGCTGGTCGAGGTCGGTGGCCACGGTGAGGCCGATGGTCGAGCCCTGACGAACCGGCTTGACCACCAGGGGAAGGCCATGGCGATCGGCCAGCCGCCCGACCTCGTCGGCGTTGACGGTGGCCTCCACCTCCAGCTCCTCGAACTCCGGGACCGCCAGCCCTGCCGCCTCCAGGGCCCGGTTGGCCATGCTCTTGTCCATGCAGAGCGCGCTGGCCAGCACCCCCGACCCGGTATAGGGCAGGCCCAGCAGCTCCAGCATCCCTTGCACGGTGCCGTCCTCGCCGGGCCGGCCATGAAGGGCGACGAAGACGCAGTCGAAGCCGCCGGTCCGGAGCCGGTCCCAGGCCGTCGGCTCCAGGTCGAAGGTCTCCACGCGATGGCCGCACCGGCCCAACGCCGCCGCCACCTGCGCCCCCGAGCGCAGGGAGACCTCCCGCTCCGCCGACCAGCCCCCACAGAGCACCGCGATCCTCATCCCCTTCTCCTCGCCACCCCGGGTCCCGGAGCCCGAGAGGTCGGCAGCGCCGAGGCCGCGGTCGTGGTCATTCGCTCGGCCACCGCCCCACCCTCTCCACCTCGGGCTCCAGCACCACGCCGAACCGCTCCCGAACCGCGGCCTGGACCCGTCGGATCAGCCGATCGACGTCAGCGGCGGTGGCCTGGCCCCGGTTCACGATGAAGTTGGCGTGCTGGCACGACACCTCCGCGTCCCCCTCCCGCGCCCCCTTCAGGCCGGCGGCCTCGATCAGCCGGCCGGCCGAGTCGCCGGGCGGGTTCACGAAGACGCTGCCACAGTTCTTGGTCCGGATCGGCTGGGTGCGCGCCCGCAGCTCGGCCCAGCCCGCCATCCGGCGGCGGGCCAGGGCGCCATCACCGGGCCGGAGCTCGATCCAGGCTCCCGTCACCAGGGCGCCGCGGAGCGGCCCCGCACGGAGGGCCGAGGTCCGGTAGCCCAGGGCAAGCTCCGCCCTGGACCAGGAGCGCGGCTCCCCGTCGGGGGCGACGCCCTCCGCCTCCACCAGCACGTCCGCCAGCTCTCCGCCCCAGCAGCCGGCGTTCTGGTACACGGCTCCCCCGACCGTCCCCGGCACCCCGATCGCCCACTCCAGGCCAACCAGGTCGTGGTCGGCGCAGATCCGAGCCAGGCGCATCAGCTTGAGGCCCGCCTCGGCGTACACCCGGCGGCCCTCCACCCGCCAGCCCCGGTTGACGCAACGGATGACCAACCCCTCCACCCCCTGGTCGGCGATCAGCAGGTTGGTCCCGGCGCCGAGCAGCAGGTAGGGGATGGCACGCTCCCGGCAGGCCTGCACCAGCGGTCCCGGGGCCGACGTGGCGACGAAGTACTCCGCCGGGCCGCCGACGTTCAAGGAGGTGAGCCGGGCCAACGGCTGACCCTGCCGGAGGCCGGGGAGCCGGGCCAGCCACCCCAGGTTAGCCGGCGTTCGCCAGCTCATGGCCAAGCCTCCACACGTCCCCTGCCCCCATGACCAGGACGAGGTCACCGGGGCGCACCAGCTCCTCCAGCCGGCGGCGCGCCGACTCCAGGTCGGGGGCGAAGCTCCCCCCCGGCACCCGTTCCACCAGCTCCGCCGCGCTCACACCCACCGGTGCCTCCTCCCCGGCAGCGTAGACCTCCAGGACCACCACGGCGTCGGCGCTTCGCAGGCTCCCCGCCAGCTCGTCCCGCAGGGCCAGGAGGCGAGAGTATCGATGGGGCTGGAAGACCAGGATCACCCGGCCGTCGACGAGCTCCCTGGCCGCCGCCACCGTCGCCCGCACCTCGGTCGGATGATGCCCGTAGTCGTCGTACACGACCGCCCCCCTCCAGGTGCCCAGCCGCTCGAGCCGGCGGTGGGCGCCCCGGAACCCGGCCAGCGCCGTCGCCGCCAGGCCGGGGTCGACCCCGAGCTCCACCGCCATGGCCAGGGCGGCGGTGGCGTTCTGGAGGTTGTGCCGACCCGGCACCGCCAGCCGTAGGGCGGTCAGCTCACGGCCACCGCGCACCACCCGCGGCGGGCAGCCAGGCAGGCAGCGATAATCGGCGTCCTCGGCGAAGCCGTAGGTGACGCGCCGCCCGCCGGCGACCATGGCCCGGGCCCGGGCGTCGTCGGCGCACACCACGGCCACCTCCGAGATCAGCCCCAGGTGACGGCGGAAGAGGGCCTCCACCTCCCCCAGGTCGCGGAAATGGTTGGCGTGGTCGAACTCCACGTTGGTGAGGACCCCGTGGCGGGGGCGATGCAGCGTCAGGCTGCGATCGGACTCGTCCGCCTCCGCCACCAGCCAGGCGCTTCCCCCGGCCCGGCTGCTGGCGTGGTCGCCGACCAGCACGGTCGGGTCGAAGCCGGCCTCGGTCAAGACACGGCCGAGCATCAGGGTCACCGTGGTCTTGCCGTGGGTCCCCGCCACGGTGATCGACTCGCTGGCCGCGATCAGCTCCGCCAGGAGCTCGGGGCGGGAGAGGGTCCGAGCCCCCGAGGCCCGAGCCGCCGCCAGCTCCTCCAGGTCCGGGCGGACGGCGGTGCTGTAGACGACGAGGTCGCAGCCCGCCACGTGGGCGCGGTCGTGACCCAGGCAGACGGTCGCCCCTCGCTCGGCCAGCGAGCGCAGCGCCGGCCCGTCGGAGCGGTCGCACCCCGAGACCTGGGCGCCGCGAGCGAGCAGGACCTCGGCCAGGGCATGGCAGCCCGCCCCCCCGATCCCGACGATGTGGACCCTCACCGCCCCGCCTCCGCTCGTCGGGCCTGGGCCGCCACCTGCTCCAGGACATGCACGATCCGGCGGGCCGCGTCCGGCCGGCCGAGGGCAGCCGACGCCTTGGCCATCGTCCACAGGCGGTCGACGCTCAGCGAGTCCAGCACCTCCAGGAGGCGCGTCGGGGTCAGCTCCGCGTCGGGGATGCGGACGGCGGCCCCCATGCGCACCATCTCGGCCGCGTTGCGCTCCTGGTGCCCTCCCCCGAAGGTCCCCGGCACCAGCACCGCGGGCAGGCCCATCGCCGTCAGCTCGGCGCAGGTGCCCACGCCGGCCCGGCAGACGACCAGGTCGACCCGGGCCAGGAGTTCGGGGATGCGCTCGGTGAAGGCGATCGGCCGATAGCCAGGACGGGCCCGCCGCATCGCCTCCTGCTCCCCCTGGGCCCCGGTCAGGTGGATGACCTCGACGAACCGTCGCAACAGCTCGTCCAGAGCAGCCCACACCGTCTGGTTGAGGCGTCGTGCCCCCTGGCTGCCGCCCATCACCAGCAAGCGCTGCGGAGGCAGGCAGGGGATACGTCGGACGAAGCCAGGGCGGAGAGGGTAGCCGGTCAGCACCGTCCACCGGGTGGGGAACCCCTCCACGTCCCGGGGGAAGGTCACGCAGGCGGCGGCGGCGCCGGACCGGAACATGCGGTTGGCCAGCCCGTGCGCCTCCGAGACCTGGAGCACGTAGGGGACGCCGCGCAGCCTCGCCGCCGCCACCGCCGGCACCATCGCGTAGCCCCCCACCCCGAGGACGACGTCGGGCCGGAAGCGATCCAGCACCTCGACCCCCCGACGGATGGCGGCCGGGAGCACCGCCGGCAGTCGAAGGTTGGTCAGCAAGGCGTCTCGGTTCAAGCCCTGGACCCGGATCGTCTCCAGCTCGAACCCGGCCTCCGGCACGAGGCGCTCCTCCAGCCCCCCGGCCCGGCCCACCATCAGGACCGCCCCTTCAGGATGCTCAGCGCGGAACGCCTGAGCGACGGCGAGCGCTGGCAAGAGGTGCCCGCCAGTCCCGCCGCCCGAGATCAACAGCCGCATCGACCCTCCTGTGTGCTCGGGACTGCTGCCCTCCCTGGGCCGCCACGTTGAGCAGGATGCCCATCGCCGCCATCGTGACCGCCAGCGCGGTCCCGCCATAGCTGATGAACGGCAAGGGCACGCCGGTGATGGGCAACGTGTCGGTAACCGTACCCATGTTGAGCATGGCCTGGAAGGAGACCCAGGTGGTGATGCCGACCGCCACCATCAGCCCGAAGCGATCGGGCGCCCGCAGCGCGATCCGATAGCCGCGAACCGCCACGACCACGAAGGCCAGCAGGACGAGGGTGGTGCCGACCAGCCCCGTCTCCTCCCCGATGATCGCGAAGATGAAATCGGTGTCGGCCTCCGGCAGCCAGAAGTACTTCTCCACCGACTGCCCCAGCCCGACCCCGGTGAGCCCCCCTGAGCCCAGCCCGATCAGCGCCTGGGAGGACTGGAAGCCGCTCCCCAAGGGATCCCTGAAGGGGTGCAGGAACACCTCGAGCCGATGGATGCGGTAGCCCTCCAGGAGCACCAAGCAAAGGAACACCACCGACAGCGCCAGCAACGCCAGCGCCAGGTGGCGCTTGCGACCCCCTCCGGTGAAGTAGACGGAGACGAAGATGGCGCACATCACCAGGGCGCTGCCGAGGTCACGCTCCAGCATGAGCAGGCCGAGCGCGCCGGCCAGCAACACGAGGAAGGGGAGGAAGCCATCGGTGAAGCTCTGCAGCCGGTCCTGCCGCCGGTCAACCCAGCCGGTCAGGAAGAGCAGGAAGGCGAGCTTGGCCCCCTCCGAGGGCTGGACCTGGCCCAACGGCCCCAGGTTCAGCCATCGGGAGGCGCCGTTGATCCGCAGCCCGATCCCCGGCACCAGCGTGGCGAGCATGGCCACGGCGGCGAGGACGGCCAGGGCCGGTGCCCAGGGGGCGTAGCGGTGGTAGTCGACCCGGCGCAGGACGAGCAACGCCACCGCCCCCATGCCCGCGAAGGCCAGCTGACGCAGGAAGTAGTAGAGCGCGAAGTGATACTGGGCGTAGGCCAGGGCGGTGCTGGCGCTGAGCACCATCACCAGCCCCGCCCCGACC
Source organism: Candidatus Dormiibacterota bacterium (assembly GCA_035294145.1). Taxonomy (GTDB): domain Bacteria; phylum Chloroflexota; class Dormibacteria; order Dormibacterales; family Dormibacteraceae; genus CADDZO01. The sequence goes on from DATGLL010000233.1 coordinate 12,096, forward strand.
AGGAGCAGGGTCAGGAGCAGGAGCCAGCGGTCCCCCTCCTCCCGCCCCGGGAGCCCGGAACGGACCGCCGCCACCAGGGGGCGGAGCATCACCGGGGCCTCCCCGCCCGCCCCCGAGGCGCTGGCTCGGGCTCGTCCGCCGCCAGCCCGAGCTGGGCCCGGACCGCGGCCTTGAACCGTCGACCCCGTTCCTCGTAGTTGGCGAACATGTCGTAGCTCTTGTAGCCGGGGCTGAGCAGGACCACGTCCCCCGACCGGGCCAGGCCGGCCGCCGTCGCCACCGCCTCCTCCAGCGAGCCGGCGCGACGGGTGGGATGACCGGCCAGGCGCTCCTCGAGCAGAGCCGCGCTGGCCCCGATCAGCACCACGGCCCGGGTCTGGGCCCGGATCGCCTGCAGCCACGGTCCCAGCTCGAAGCCGCTCCCATGACCGCCGGCGATCAGGACCACCGGCGTCCCCGCGAAGGCCTCCAGCCCCCTCAACCCGGCCTCCGGGTTGGTGGCCTTGGAGTCGTTGTACCAGCGGACCCCCTCCCGCTCCGCGACCAGCTCCAGGCGGTGCTCGACCCCCGGGAAGCTCTGGATCGCGGCCTCGATCGCGGGGTCGGGAAGGCCCAGCACCCGCCCCACGGCCGCGGCGGCGAGGGCGTTGAGCTGGTTGTGACGGCCGGGCATGGGCACGGGGGGGATCGGCCGGTGACGGTCGAACCAGACCACCCGGGCCCGGGTCTGGTCGGCCAGGCGCCGGCACACCGGGTCGAGCCCGTTGAGCAGGGCGTGGTCGGTGGGCTCCAGGAAGCGGACCAATCGGGCCTTGGCGGCGACGTAGGCCTCCATGGTCCCGTGCCGGTCGAGGTGGTCGGGGGTGATGTTGAGCACCACCGCCACCTCGACCCTCGGCCAGGCGCACGCCTCCAACTGGAAGCTCGACAGCTCCAGCACCACCCGATGGCCCGGGGTGAGCTCGTCCAGGTGGTCCAGGACCGGCTCGCCGATGTTGCCGGCCACCACCACCGGCCACGGCCCCTGCCGCAGCACTGCCCCGACCAGGGCGGTGGTGGTGGTCTTGCCGTTGGTGCCGGTGACGCCCACCACCGGCGCCGGGCAGAGGTGGAGGAAGAGGTCGACATCGCTGGAGACCACCATCCCCCTGGCCCGAGCGGCCCGGAGCAGGGGCGCGTCCCAGGGGACGCCGGGGCTCGCGTAGACGGCCGCGCAACCCTCGAGCGCCCGCTCGTCGTAGCCGCCCAGCACGGCCTCGGCGTCGGGGGGAAGGCCGGCGAGGGTCCCGCCGAGCTCGTGCGGGGCCCTCAGGTCGCAGACCCGCACCCGGAGGCCACGCGAGCTCAGGAAGCGGGCCAGCGAGCGGCCGCTCGCGCCCAGGCCGACCACCAAGGCCCGCGCCCCCCGGGGAGGGAGCGGCGGCTGGCCCGCGGGGAGCTTGCGCTCGGGCGACGAGGGGGGATGCCCCATCGCCCCTCCCGACGTCCCGCTCACAGCAGGCTGTGCGCGAGCCAGCCCGAGGCGAAGACGGCCGCCGTGCCCGCGGCCCAGAAGGCGAGCGCGATGCGCCGCTCCGACCAACCCTCGAGCTGGAAGGTCAGGTGGATCGGGGTCATCTTGAAGATCCGGCGCCCACCGCTGACCTTGAAGTAGCCGACCTGGATGATGACCGAGAGGGTCTCGAGCGCGAACACCAGCCCGATCATCAAGAGCAGGAGCACCCACCCCTGCTCGATGGCCATGGCGGAGAGGGCGGCGCCCAGGCCCAGGGAGCCGGTGTCGCCCATGAAGATCTGGGCGGGGTGCCGGTTGAAGACCAAGAAGGCCACCACCCCCCCCACCAGGGACATGGCCACCGCCTGCTCGCCGAAGCCGGCCCCCGGCAGCAGGAAGGTCGTGCCGAGCAGGGCGATGGCAGCCAGACCACCGGCGAGGCCGTCCAGGCCGTCGGTGAGGTTGACGGCGTTGGCCGCCCCCACGATCGCGCCCACGGCCAGCGGCCAATACCACCACTGGTCGACCAGGTCCAGGCGAAGCGGGTGCTGGGGCACGCGGGCCAGGACCGCGATCGGGATCGCGAAGAGGACTTGCAGGGGGAACTTGATCCGCGCCGGCATGCCGACCTGGCCGAAGCGGAGCTTGGCGAGGTCATCCACGCAGCCGATCAGCCCGTAGAGGCAGAGGGCGACGGTGGGCGCGATCGCGCCCGGATGGTGCCACATGGCGAGCAGCCCCCCGACGATGCCGACCCCGACGAAGAGGATGCCGCCGCCGGTGGGCGTACCCGCCTTCCGCTGGTGGGCCTTGAACAGCTCGGCCTGGATCACCTGCCCGACCCGCAGCCGCTGGAACCAGCGGATCAAGAGCGGGTACACGCTCACGCAGCCCGTGAACGCAACCAGGAAGATCGTCAGGTCGAGCAGCACGTGGTCCCTCCCGACATCTGCGGCTTCGATTTCACGTCCTCGAGGAGATCGCCCACCACCTCGTGCAGCGCGACCCCGTGCGAACCTTTGACCAGGACCAGGTCCCCAGGCCGAGCCGTCGCCCGCACCCAGCGGGCGGCCTCCGCCCGATCGGCGAGCAGCTCCCCTCCGGCCGCCTCGGCCAGCAACCGGCCGTCGCCGATGTCGAGCGCCGCCACCCGGTCGAACAGCTCCCCCGCTCGGCGCCCCACCTCGGCGTGCGCCTCCGCGGAGAGGCTCCCCAGCTCGGCCATGGGCCCCAGGAGCGCCAGCAGCCGGCCCTGCCGGGGCCGCTCGGCGACCGCCTCGAAGGCCGCCAGCATCGACTCCGGGCTGGCGTTGTAGGCGTCGTCGATCAGGACGTACCCGGCGGGGAGCCGATGCTCCTGGAGTCGATGCTCCACGCCGACCTCGGCAAGGGCCGCCGCCCCCTCCGCCAGCGGCACCCCGGCGTAGCCACCCACCGCCAACGCCGCCAGGGCGTTGCGGGCCTGGTGCCGGCCGTTGAGGCCGAGCCGGACCGGAACGCCGGCCACGGTGAGCGCCGCGCCGCCCTCCGGCAGCGGCCGGTAGTCGTGGCCTCGCACCTCGCCGGCCTCCAGCCCGAAGCCGACCACGGGGGCGACGCTGAGCTCGGACAGGAAGCCGAAGTAGGGGTCGTCGGCGTTGAGCACGGCCAGGCCGTCGGCGGGCAGGGCCTGGAGCAGCTCCCCCTTGGCCCGGGCCAGGTCGTCCCGGCTGGCGAAGAACTCCATGTGGACGCTGCCGATCATGGTCACGACGCCCACCCGGGGCCTGGCCAGCTCGGCGAGCCGAGCGATCTCGCCCGCCCGTTGCATCCCCATCTCGATCACGGCCACCGTGTGCTCAGGGCAGAGCCGGAGCAAGCTCAGGGGCACCCCCGTCTCCGTGTTCAGGTTCCCCTCGCTCCGGAGCACCCGATGACGGACGCCGAGCACGGCTGCCGTCATCTCCTTGGTCGAGGTCTTGCCGTTGCTCCCGGTGATCCCGACCACCAGGGGCGCCACCCGCCGCCGCACGTACGCGGCCAGCGCATAGAGGGCCTGCCAGGTGTCCTCGACGCGGACCACGGCCACGCCCTCGGTGCCCTCCTCCGGCAGCGGTCGCTCGACCACGAGGCCGCCGGCGCCGCGCCGGACCGCGTCGACCCAGAACTCGTGGCCGTCGCGAACCGTCCCCCGGAGGGCGAAGAAGAGCCCTCCGGGCACGACCGCCCTGGAGTCGACGTGGTAGTCGCCGAACACGCGGTCCCCCGGCCCACCCACCAGGCGCCCAGCGGTGGCCTCCAGGACCTCGGCGAGGCTGAGGCGCATCTCTTTAGTTAGACGGATTAGGTCCCTCGGGGGTTATGCGCCACTGGAGGATGATGTCCTGCGCGATCGCCTTCCAGATGGGCGCCGCCACATAGTAGCCCTCGTCGTGATCCGAGGAGCCGTTGTGGGGCTCGCGGACGACGACCAGCATGGTGAAGCGGGGGTCGTGGGCGGGGAGGAAGCCAACGTACGAGGCCCAGACCTGCGACGTGTAGTGCCCGTCGACGGGGATGTTCGAGGTCCCGGTCTTGCCCGCCTCGTCGTCCTGGAAGCCCGGGATCCGGGCCGTCCACCCAGAGCCGTGCTGGACGACATCCTCCATCATGGCCGTCATCGTGGCCGCGGTCTGGGGGCTGACCACCTGGCGCTGGGCCGGGAGCTGGACCGGGCGGTCGCCGATCCTCTCGACCACGTGCGGCTGCACATAGCGGCCGCCGTTGGCGATCACGTTGACGGCGGCCACCATCTGGACCATGTTGACGGCGATGCCCTGGCCGTAGGAGGCGGTCGCCACCTGGGCGGTCCGCCACTGGCTCGTGTCCCCGAGCGGCATCCAGGCCTCGTCGGCGACGTCGACGCCCGAAGGGCGGCCGAAGCCGAAGGCCTGGAGGTAGTGGAAGAAGGCGTCGGCCCCCTCCATCTCCTCCGCTCGCACCGCGCCCACGTTGAGCGAGTCGTCCAGGACCCGGGTCATGGTGATGGTGCCCTTGGCCTGCCCGTCCCAGTCGTGCAGGGTGACGCCCCCGACGTTGATGTAGCCGGGGTCGGAGATGGTGGTGGTGGGGGTGATCTTGCCCTGATCCAGGGCCCCGGCCAGCGTCACCACCTTCATGACCGAGCCGGGCTCGTAGAGGCTGGAGACGACCGGGTCGGCGAACCGCGTCGGGTCGCTGGTGGCGAAGTGGTTGGCATCGTAAGCCGGCGCGCTCGCCCAGGCCACGATGCCGCCGGTGCGGGAGTCCATCACGATCACGCTGCCGCTCTGGGCGTGGTTGGCCCGCACCCCATCGGCGATGGCGCGCTCCGCCGCCACCTGGATGCTGCTGTCGATGGTGAGCTGCAGGCTCTGGCCGTCAACCGGGTCCCGGCGATGGCGGTCGCTGAGGGCGATCTCGTCCCCCCACATGTCACGGTAGGCGGTCACCGATCCGGGGCGGCCGCCCAGGACCGCGTCGTACCGTTGCTCGATGCCGCGCTGACCCTGCCCCTGGTCGTTGACGAACCCAAGCAGCTGCGAGGCCAGGGAGGTGCCGGCCACCCCGCCCGGCATGTAGGTCCGCTGCTGTTGGGGGGTGAGGTAGACGCCAGGCAGCATCAGGCGACTCAGCTGGTCGGCCTCGTCCTTGGGCACCCGACGGGCCACGTACCAGAACTTCGACTGGGAGCGCAGCACCGCCATGACCTTCGCCCGCGACACCCCCAGGACCTTGGCGAGGGCGTCGGCCACCTGGTCGCGCTGGGACGGCTCGACCTCGTTGGCGGCCAGGCTCACGTCATAGACCGTGGTGTTGACGGCCAGGGGACGGCCCTCCTGGTCGTAGATCATCCCTCGGGTGGCGGGGAGCGGGATCTGGACCAGATGGTAGCTGGCCGCCAGCTGGGCCAGGCGGTCGTGCTCGGCCACCTGCCAGTAGGCCAACCGGCCCCAGATCGCCCCGGCCAGGATCACCACCACCCCCAGGATCCACAGGACCCGAAGGCGCGAGGGCTCGGAGCGGGCACGGGCCTGCGGCGCGCGCCTGCGGGAGGCCGCCCAGGGGCGGCCAGGCCCCAACGGCTCGGACCAGACCGCCACGGCTAGCCCCCGTGATGGCCGCTGGAGCCGCCGAGGAGCAGGTCCAGGATGCGCCGCCAGCGGGGCTCGCTGGCGGGCGGGGGAGGGCCGATGGGCGTGCTCAGGTCGACCTGGGTCGGGCTCCCACCCACGTAGGTGGAGGGATCGGCCTGGGTCATGCCGCGGGAGGCGGCGGCCTGGTCGACCAGGGCCGGGGTCTCAAGCCGCGCCTTCTGGTAGCGCAGCTGGTCCTGCTCCGCCTGGAGCTGGGCGTTCTCCTGACGCAGCTGGTTGAGCTCGTAGGAGCGCTGGGTCTCTTGAGCGTTCACCAGCAGGCAGACCAGGGCCAGCAGCAGCAGGGCCGCGGCCGCCAGGGAGATGCGGGCAAACGAGGATATCCCCAGACGCTCCGTGGCGCGGGTCCTGGCCAGGCCGGCCAGCGACCGCCAGGAGCGACGGCGGGTGACGTGACGTCGCCGACCGCCGGCGGGTCGATGTCTGGTGCTCGGTATTCGCGTGGGAACCAAGGTCGTCCTGCAGTCTGTGTGCTCGTGTGGAGGGATGGTGGCGGGTGAAGGCGGGGCGGTGCGGCCACGCACCGCCCGCCAGGCCGAGGAGAGAGTCGCAACTCAGCTGGGCTCCAGCGCCCGACCGCCGGGGGCCCGGCCCGCCTCTCAGAGGCGCTCCGCGGCTCGGAGCCGGGCGGAGCGGCTCCGCGGGTTGGCGGCGATCTCCTCCGGGGAGGGCCGAAGCGGCCGACGCGTCAAGGCTCGCACCCGGGGCCGATGCCCGCAGGTGCAGACGGGCTGGCCGGGGGGGCAGACGCACCCCCTCGCCTCGTGCTCGAGGAAGCGCTTGACCGTCCCGTCCTCGAGGGAGTGGAAGGAGATCACGACCAGCCGCCCCCCGCCGGCCAGGAGGTCGACCGCTCCCTCCAGGCCCGCCTCCAGGTTGGCGAGCTCGTCGTTGACGTACATGCGGATGGCCTGGAAGGTGCGGGTGGCGGGATGGAGGTCGCGGGGCCAGGCCCGGCGAGGGATGGCCGCGGCCACCGCCTCGGCCAGGTCCCGGGTGGTGCGGAGCGGTCGCCGCTCCACGATGAACCGGGCCACGCGCGCCGCCCACCGCTCCTGACCCAAGGCGTGGATCACCCTGGCCAGCTCCCGCTCTGGCATCCGGTTGACGACCTGCTCGGCGGTGAGCGATCCCCGCTGGTCCATCCGCATGTCCAGCGGGCCCTCACGACGAAAGCTGAAGCCCCGCTCGGGGTCGTCCAGCTGGAGGCTCGAGACCCCCAGGTCGAGCAGCACCCCGTGGACGGCGTCGAAGCCCTCGTCCCGGGCGATGGCGGCGAGGTCGCGAAAGTTCCCCCGTCGGAGCACCACCGTCGGCCCCACGGGGGCCAGGGCCCGCCGCGTCGCCTCCAGCGCCGCCTCGTCGCAATCGATGCCCAAGAGCCGGCCCCGCGGGCCGATGCGCTCCAGGATCAGCCGGGCGTGCCCCCCGGCGCCGACGGTGGCGTCAACGTAGACACCCCCCGGCCGGGGCTGGAGCAAGGTTATGGACGCTTGTGAGAGTACAGGGACGTGCCCGCCCGGAGGCGGGCCAGGAGCGCCCAGGACCGGGTCATCGCTCCTGGATGAGACGGTCGGCAAGCTCGTCGAACCTGGCCACGGCATCGCTGGAGTAAGCATCCCAGCGATCCTCGGCCCAGATCTCCACCCGGGATCCGTTCCCGATCACGCAGGCGGTCGACCTGGGCTCGATCCCTGCCAGCCGTCGCTGCTCGGCGCTGAGGCTCACCCGCCCCTGGGCGTCGAGCTCGCACACGACGGCGTTCGCGAAGAGCGCCCGGGAGAGCGCCCGCTGCGAGGGCCCCAGCAACGGGTCCTGCAACCGGCTCACCAACCGATCCCACTGGTCGGGGGGGTAGATGGTGAGCACCCCGTCCTGCCCGATCGAGATGAAGCTCCCAGCCGGGAGCTGACGACGGAACCCGGCCGGCAGCGCCAACCGCCCCTTCTCGTCGACCCGGACCCGGTGGGTGCCCCAGAACATCCATCTCGCCTACCGCACCCGGACCTCGGTCTCGACCCGGCCGCCGTCCAGGGCCCGGCCCCACGAGGCCACCCGGTCTCGCGGGGCCACCCGAACCGCGGGCGTAGGGACAGGCGGTTGGGTACGGCGTGACCATGGCGGTTGCCACCTCGTCCGCTGGGTCGGATAGTGCCGTGCTGGGTCGTTCACCACTTGTCCCCACAGATCACCGCGATTCGCCACCGAAGGCTACCCGTACGTCCCTTGGCTGTCAACCTCTCTACACAAGATGTAGGCCTGTCTGTGGCATTCGATGTGCGTGGGAGTGGAACCTATGGCGCTGGTGCTATGGGCACACACAACATGCAGTGGCACTTGTCGAGGCATTGGCAAGATGTCCCAGGCCGATGGGCGGGTGGGGAGCCGTGGGGCGATCTGCCCAGCAAGGCCCGGCCGCCACCGGCCACGGCGGGCGGCGGCCGCCAGCGCCAGTGGAGGAGCGACCCCGGGTCGGGCCACAGGCTGGCGACGGGGGCCGAGAGCGGACTGTAAGCCGGGTTCTGTGCCCCCGGTCACCCGAGGGCGGTGGCCATCTCTCTGGGACGCCGGTTACCCGGCGCCTCTAGCGACCGAAACCCGAGGGCTCAGCGAGCAGCCTACGAACGCCCTCCTATTTGGTCTTGCTCCGGGCGGGGTTTGCCTGGCCGACCGGTCACCCGGCCGCCGGTGGGCTCTTACCCCACCATTTCACCCTTACCGGCGGGACGCCGGCGGTGTCATTTCTGTGGCACTTTCCTTCGGGTCGCCCCGACTGGGTGTTACCCAGCGCCCTGCTCTACGGAGCCCGGACTTTCCTCCCCGTCCCCTCACGGGGGCGGAGCGGCCACCCGTCCGCCTCGGCCCATGACGATGTTACCCCCGCTCCGCCTGTCTCGTGCGCTCGTCAGCCCGGACTCGCCCCTGGGCGTGGTCGTCGATGGCCTGGTTGGCGAGGGCGTCCGCGCCACGGTTCCGCTCCCGCGGCACGTGCCGCACGGCGACCTCGGGGAAGGTGCCGAGCAGGGCCGTGGCCTGGGCATGGAGGGAGCGCAGGTCCGCGCTCCTGACCCGGTACTGCCCGCTCAGCTGACGCACCACCAGCTCGGAGTCCATGTGCACCTCGAGCCGGCGCGGCGCCCACTCCGCGGCCTTGCGCAGGCCGGCGATCAGCGCCAGGTACTCGGCCTGGTTGTTGGTCGTCACCCCGAGGTAGCGACATCCCCCCCACAGCCGCCGCCCGGCCGCGTCCTCGATCACCAGGCCGAGCCCCGCCGGGCCCGGGTTGCCACGGGCAGCGCCATCGGTGAAGAGGCGGAGGAGCGGTCCGCCGTCCGCGCCGTCCCCTCCCGTCGATGTCCCGGTCATCGGACCACCAGGATACGGCCGCAGCCGTCGCAGAGCTGCAGGCCGGCCCGGCGAAGGACCTGCATGCCCCTGGAGGTCACCGCCACGCGGCACGCCTGGCAGTGGCCTTCGGCCACCCCGGCCACGGGATCCGGGTAGCGACGTTGCACCTGGTGGTAGGCCTCCTGCCACTCCGGCGGGATGCTCGACCAGGTGCGGGTCGCCTCCTCCTCGATCTCCGACAGCTCGCGCTCGAGCGCTTCCAGACGCTGGCGCAGGTCCGGCGCCGCCGCCGCCCCGCGCTCACGGGCGCCGGCCAGCTCGTCGCGCAGGCGCGCCACCTCCGCCACCAGCCGCTCCTCCTCCTCCATGAGCTCGAGCTGAGCGTCCTCCTCCAGGGCCACCACCGCCTTCAGGTGCTCCACCTCCTGGTTGAGCTTCATCAGGTCGGTGGGGTTGCGGATGCGGCCGCTCATCAGCTCGCCCTCGCGCGCGCGCAGCCGCGCGCGCTGCTGCTGGACCTCGAGCTCCTGACGGCGCAGCCGCGCCTCCAGCTCCCTCCGCGAGGCCTCGGCGTTCTCGAACGCCTGTTCCAGACGCTCCGTCTCGGGATCGACCGCGATCCGCTCCTGGAGCCGCTGGGCCTGATCGCGCAGCTGCGCCGCCCGTTGCCGCAGCTGCTGATGGTGCAGCGCGAGCTCGGCCGGGGTCACGGCGGTGGAGGGGAGGGTCGGCCGTCCCGCCGTTCGATCCCGCTCATCGCTGACCCCGGCTCGCCCCCCGAGCCCATCTCGTCCCGGTCCTCACCATGGCACCTCCTCCCGCTCTCATCGCCGCCTGCCGCTCGCCTGACCAGCAGCACGGTATACGAACGACGTCCCTGCACGACCTCCCGGCGCGACTCGATCCGGTGGCCGGTCCCCTCCAGCCAGGTCAGCAGGCGGTCGAGGTGCTGCTGCGGCTGCAGGACGAGCCACCGCAGCCTCTCCGCGACCTCGGGCGAGCGCTCGAGGACACGGACCATGGTCCGGCCGCCCATCCCCGCCATCACGGCGCCCTCGACCTCGCCCGGGCGCAGCGCCTCCAGCCCGTCGCCCAGCCGGCAGTCGAAGCCCGGGAGGGCCGCGCACAGCCGGTCGAAGGGGCCCCGGCCGGCCTCGGTGGCCACGACGTGCAGGCCCCGGCGGGCGAGGTGGAGGGCCAGCTGCCCGTCACCCGCCCCCACGTCGACCACCGACCGGGCATCGGCCGGCACGGCCTCGGCCACGGCCCGCAGGCGTCGGGGGAGCGAGGACGACGCCGCGATCACGCCGACCCCGTCCCTCCCCCGGCCCCGGGAGCGCCCGCGGCGGTCACCGCTCCGACCTCCTCCCGGCCCCGGCCCGATCGCGTACGGCGACGGCATCGATCACGCAGGAGCGGATTCTACGGCCCGGCCCCGATCCCCGTCCCCGGGCCGGACGCGGGCGCCGTCCCGTGACGACGCGCCCGACGAGCCGCTCACCGATGCCGGCTGGCGGCGTACGGTCAATCGACCGGTTGATCGATCAGAAGGTCGGGCACCACGCTCGGAGACCGGCCCGGCCCCACCTTCGCGGCGCTGGCGGACCCGACCCGACGGGCCATCCTCGCCTCGGCCCGCCCACGGCGAGGCGCCCAGCACCCGGTGGCCCCGGAGCGGGCCGTGCCCACCCCCGAGCGCGAGGGCGCGCCCGGCCACGTGGCCCTGCAGACGCCCACGCTCGATGAGATCGAGGGACGGACGAGGGACCAGGCCGCCTCCGTGCTCCCGTCGATCGAGGACCGCGACGCCGTGGTGACGGCGGGCATGGGGCAGGCGCTTGAGCGCCCATGGACCGGCTCGCCGAGCTCGTGCAGAACTCGGCCGAGGGATCGATCCCCCCGTGCCCCGGCCACGCCCCCGCCGCCCGGCGGCCCCGCCTACACTCGGGACGGTGAACGACGAGATCGGGCCGACGAACGATGACGCCGTCGCCGAGCCCACCGGCAGCGCCGATCCCCGCGCGCTGCTCGAGGCCATGCCCTTCAGCCGGGCCTGCGGGGTGGAGATCGACCACGCCACCCTGGAGGAGGTGCGCGGGCGGATGGCCTGGGCCCCCGAGCGATGCACCGCCGGCGGCGCGATGCACGGCGGCGCCTTGATGGCCCTGGCCGACAGCCTGGGCGGAGTGTGTGCCGCGCTCAACCTCCCGCCCGGCGCCGCCACCACCACCCTGGAGTCCAAGACCAACTTCTTCCGCGCCGTCCGCGAGGGCGAGGTGCGGGCCGTCGCCCGCCCCCTGCACGTGGGGCGCACCACGATCGTGGTCGAGACCGACCTCTACGATCCCCGGGGACGCCGGGTGGCCCGGGTGGTGCAGACGCAGCTGGTGCTGCGCTGAGCCCGCCAGCAGGAGGGGTGGCCTCGAGGTCTCGCCGCCCGGGAGGCGGCTCCCCTCGGCCCGGCGCCCGCCCCACGCGGGCGTGCCCGCTCAGCCGCCCTTCCTGGCCCGGACCGCCTCGGTGAGCTTGGGCAGGATCTTCAGCGCGTCCCCCACCACGCCAAGGTCGGCCATCTTCAAGATCGGCGCCTCGGGGTCCTTGTTGATGGCCACGATGACCTTGGCGCCCTTCATGCCCACCGTGTGCTGCATGGCGCCCGAGATCCCGGCCGCGATGTAGACGTTGGGACGCACGGTCTTGCCGGTCTGGCCGACCTGCAGCGCATAGGGAACCCAGCCGGCGTCCACGATCGCCCGGCTGGCGCCAGCGGCGCCGCCCAGCGCCTCGGCCAGCTCCTCCACGAGGCGGAAGTTCTCGGGGCCGCCCAGGCCGCGGCCACCCGAGACCACGACCTCGGCGTCCTCGAGCTTGACCTTCTCGCCCGCCTCGACCCGGCGCTCCACGATCCGGGCCCGCCGGGAGCCCTCGCCGACGGCGGCGTCGACCTCCACGACCTCGGCCTCGCCCCCGACCTCGGTGGGCTCGAAGGATCTGGGCCGGACGAGGACGATCGCCGGCCTGGCGTTGGCCCGGTAGGTCGCCACCTTCGCCCCCCCGAAGTAGGGCACTCGGGCCACGATGCCCCCGTCGGCCACCGTGACGTCCATGGCGTTGGAGATGAGGCCGATGCCCAGCCGGGCGGCCAGGCGTCCTGCGACCTCACGGGAGTCGGTGGTGAACCCGAACAGGATCAGCTCGGGGGACTCCGAGCGGAGCAGGGCGGCGAGGCAGTCGGTGGCCGGCTCGGCGACGTAGTCGCCGAAGGCGGCGTCCTCGTTGAGGAGAACACGCTTGGCCCCATGTCGCCCCAGGGTGGCCGCGGCCTCCCTCGCCCCTGGGCCGAGGGCCACCGCCTCCACCTCGCCCAGCTGGCGAGCCCTGGCCAGCAGCTCCAGGCCGATCGGCATCAATCTCCCCTGGTTCAGCTCGGCGTAGACCCAGATCTTCGCCACTCGCCCTCTCCTACAGAACTCTGGCCGCTTGGAGCACGGACATGATCTTCTCGACGCCGATCGAGCCGTCGTCCTCGACGATCTCGCCCTGGGTGCGCGACTCCGCGTCCACGACCCCCTCGATGGTCTCGGCCGGCTGGCCGACCTCGACCCCCAGGTCGGCCAGCCCCAGCGTCTTGATCTCCTTGCTGCGGGCAGCCATGATGCCCCGGAGCGAGGCGTAGCGGGGCTCGGCGATGGCGGCCGTGACCGTGACCAACGCCGGCGCCTCGGCCTCCACCACCTGGTAGCCGTCCTCCGTCTGACGGTGCACCGTGACCCGGCCGTCGGCCACCTCGACCCGCTTGGCGAAGGTGAGCTGCGGCAGCCCCAGCAGCTCCGCCAGCATGGGCGGGACCATGCCGGTCGAGCCGTCGTAGGACTCCGTGGCGCAGATGACGAGGTCGGGGGACTCGGGGCCGATGGCGGCCGCCAGGGCACGAGCGGTGAGCAAGGCGTCCGCCCCGGCCAGGGCGGGGTCGGTGATGTGGATGGCGCGATCGGCACCCATGGAGAGCCCCTTGCGGATGGCGTCTCGCGCCCGCTCGGGGCCCATGGAGACCAACACGACCTCTCCCCCATGGGCCTCCTTCAGCTGGAGCCCGATCTCGACCCCGCACTCGTCCCCCGGGTCGAGCACCACGTCCCGATCTCGAGCGATGGTGTGGTCGGCCTCCAGCGCCTGAGGGGTGTTGGGGTCGGGAACCTGCTTGACGGTCACGACGATCTTCAACGGCGAGCCCTCACTCTGCGGGGCGCCCGCCGGCCAACCTGCCGGTGGAACGCCTCCTCACTTGTCACAGCCTCCGCTTCGGAATTATGGCGAACCATCGGCCTCAGCTGATACTGGGCCGTACCCGAGCTCATCCCCCAGCCCCCTCCCGGCCCCCACCGGCGAGCCGCGGACGTGGCCCCCGTGAGACGCGCAGCCAGCCGGCGAAGGCGGCCAGGTCGTCCGGGGTGTTCAGGTTGGTGAACAAGGTCGGGTCCTCCGTCTCCAACCAGCGCACAGTGAGCGCGGACAGCGCCTCGGCGGCCAGGTAGCAGCCACCGCGCAAGCGCTCCTCGATGACGGCGAGGGCGCTCCGACGATAGGCGGCGCAGGCCGGCTCCGGTCGCCCTGCGACCCGCGGCACCACGGCCTCCACCCCGGCCGCGGCCCCCGCCAGGCGCCGTAGCAGGGCCGGGGTCACCCGTGGCATGTCACAGGCCACCACCACCACCAGGTCGTGGGGGGAGGCGGCGAGGCCGGCGGCGATGCCGGCCAGCGGCCCAGCGCCGGGGTAGTGGTCGATCACGAGGTGGGGGCGCAGGGCGGGCGGCAGCTGCTCCGGTCGTCGGGCCGCGACCAGGAGGTGGCAGCAGGTGGGGGCGAGGCGGCGCGCCATCCACTCCACCAGCGTCGTCCCCTCCACGGGCAAAAAGGCCTTGGGGCAGCCCATGCGACGGCTCTCCCCTCCGGCCAGGATGACCAGCGACGCGGCCAACCTCATACCTCCCATTGCACCGCATGGAGGAGGGCACCCGCGACCCGGGCACGAGCAGGCCGACGTCGCCCTGGCGCAAGGGCCGTTGGTCTCTCCCCTTACGGGCCCTTCGCCCCTGGACAGGAGGGTTCGTCGAGCGTAGGCTCCCATCCATTGACGTCGGGAGCGGTCGGGGAGGGGTCCCCTCAGCCTCAGCTCGGCCCCCGGCCACAGACGGTCGGTCCCGCCGGCCGAGGAGGTTGAGATGACGACCCCAGTTGCGGTCCACCGCCTTGAGGCGAAGTCGCACGACACCCCCGACGAGGTTCGCACCCCGGCCAAGACCAGGGTGGAGATCGTGCGCCTGGAGGGATACACCCTGGGTCGGTTCCGTTTCGAGCCCGGCTGGCGCTGGTCAGAGTGCATCAAGCCGGTGGTCATGACGGACCGCTGCCAGCTCTCGCACGTCGGGCACGTGGTCTCGGGTCGGATGACGGTCGAGCTGACCGATGGTCGCCGACGGACCTTCGAGCCCGGCCAGTCCTACGCCATCCCGCCCGGGCACGACGCCTGGGTGGAGGGCGACGAGCCCTTCGTCGCCCTCGAGGTGATGAGCGCCGAGCAGTACGCGAAGGCCTGAGGCGAGCCAGGGCGCCGGAGGCGACCGTCCCCGTCCTCCATCCTCCCCCGGGTCGGTGATGCCCCCGGCGCCCGGCGCCGACGACCGGGGCCACCTCCGGCCCCACCGTCGGGCGACGAGGAGCGGCGTCCCGTGCCGTCTGGTCCACCTCGCGACCGGGCCCCGGTGCCGGAGGGCCGAGCACGGCGCCGCGTGAGACGGCGCGACGGGGCCAGGCACGGGACGGCGCGTGGGGTGCGATGGATCCCGGGAGGGGTCGCCCCAGCCGCCGTCCCGCGGACGCGACCTCATCGACCTCACGAGGGTGAGGGTTAACAACAGCTGACGCGCCCATACACTACAATCCACTTTCATGAACTTGAAGCAGTGGGCGCGCGAGCAAGGCATCCACCCCGTGACCGCCTCCCGCTGGTTCCAGTCGGGCAAGCTCCCCGTCCCGGCCCGGCGAGTTGGTCACCTGATCCTGGTGGACGCCCCGGCGCGGTCCCCGGCCGGTGTGACCGCCCGCTCGCGTGTC
>DATGLL010000234.1:0-6207 GCA_035294145.1 Candidatus Dormiibacterota bacterium
CCTGCCCCCCTCCCTGAGCGGCGAGCGCAGCTTCCACCTCCTCGGCCCCGAACCGCGCCAAGCGGTCCCGAGGCTCGACCACGATCGGGGTCACGGTCGGGTCACGTAGCAGCGCCAGGAACCTCCGACGCGTTCCGTTCAGCGCCGAGCCAACCTCGGTCAGAAGGCGCCCGACGGCGAGCCCCTCCTGGGCCGCCCAAGCGGCACCACCCGCCACCTGCCGGTCCAGATCGGAGCGTTGATCGGCAGGGGACACGCGAGCGGTCACGCCGGGGCGTCCCCCGGGATCAGGTGACCGACTCGCCGGGCCGGGACGGGAAGCGTGCCCGACGGGAAGCAGCGGGAGGCGGTCACGGGAGGGATGCCCTGCTCGCGGCCCACTGCTTCGAGTTGACGGAAGTGAATGGTGAGTGTGTGGACACGTCAGCTGTCGTTACCCCCCCGGCCGGTTGCTCAGGTTGCCGAGGGAGCTGGCCAGGTCGGGTACGAAGGCCTCCGGACGCTCCCTGGCCAGCCGACGATGGATCCCCACCTGATGGCGGGAAGCTCATCGACCAAGCCAAGCAGCGCGATCGGGACCTCGGCCCTCCCTCCCACGCATCCCGTCTGCACTGGCCTGACCTGCCCACGCAGGATGACGTGCCTAGCGTCGCCACAGGCAGGGTTGGCCGGGACGTCCTTTCGTCCCACGGGCAGCGCTACCCTTGGTGGGGCAGACCAGCCATCACCGCCCTCACCTTGGCCAGCAGGCGCCGTCGGCGCCTGATCAGCGCCCTGGCCGGCCAGGAGCCCGTCCTCGACAGCAGCCCACGCTCGTGCAGCTCTTCGATCGCGGCTCGCATCTCCAGATCGAGCCGGCTGGCCGGGACCGAGGCCCACAGGCGGTGGCCGTGCGGGCTCTGGTTGCGCCACTCCCAGAGCTTTCGACACCGGGGCCCTCTTCGGGGATCGCGCCAGTCGGGGCCACAATCGTGCCAGGTGTACTCGGCCAGGGCGCAGAACTCGTGGAGGGCCGCCGGAGGGTCGTGGCGGACCCGCTCGAGGCAGACCCGGGCCCGAGCCTCGAAGCGCTGGCGCCGACGCTCCGGGGGATCCTGATCGCTGCCCCAGACGTCTTCGAGGTACCGCTGCAGGTCCGAGGCCACCTCCGCCCAGGCCGCCGAGCCGAGGTTCACGACCGCTCCGGCCAGGTCGAGGTCGAGGCGCGAGAGGGCCACCCGCAGGACCTCGCCCACGGCGCGGTCGTGGGCGAGCCGGGCGATCGCCCTCCCGGACGGGCTCAGATCCAGGTCGAGAACCGACCCATCGCCCGCCTTGCGCACCGGGGCCACCACCACCGGCGTGACGGTGTCGAAGCCCCAGCTCAGCGTGGCCGTGAGCGCGGCCAGGTTCATGGCCTTGGTGCCTGGGTTCGTGACCACGAGGGCGAGACGCGTGGCCTTGAGGCCGGTCGAGGCGCAGAGATGGTCGACCAGGCGCTCGTACCATCCCTGGAAGTCCGTCGGATGGGCGACGGTCACCAGCTCGGCGCTGGCGAGACCGGCGGCAAGAGCCCGAGCCGCCAGCTCCTGGCCGGAGGCGATCAGCTCCTCGCTGACCAGGAGGCGGAAGTGGAGCCGCTCCGGCTCCAAGCCTCGCTCACGGACCCCGTCCAGCACGGCGTCGAGCATGGGCGTTCGGCCGTCCTGGAGGTCACGCCGACCGACGCAGGCGATGAGCAGGACGTCCCGGGGTAGCGAGCAGGGAGACGGGTGGCCCAGCGCCTCCAGGGCGTCGGCGACGGGGTCGACGCGGTCGGGCCGGTCCAGGAAGCGGATCGCCTCCATGGCTTCCTCCGGCTCCGGCATCCCCAGCCAGTGACCGCTCCTTTTGGAGAGATCGAAGAGCTTGTGCCATCTGGGGTCGCCACAGAGCTGCGCGACCGGCTCCGGCAGCCCCGCCCAGAGGCCCTTTCGCTTGAGGAAGGCCTCGAGGTCACAGTCCTCGAAGGGAACGTGGCGACCACTCGCCGCCTCGGTCGCCCTCTCCACCGCGACACGGAAGGAGCGCCGCTGCTCCTCGGTCCACAGCCCCTCCTCGTGCCACAGCTCCCGGAGGCGAAGCTCGGGCCACTGGTGACCGGGCACGACCCCTCGTGCCTGGCCAGCCCCCACCTGGCGCAGCAGGTTGGCCTCCAGCACCGCGCGCATGAAGGTCCACTGCTCGCGACGGGAGGGCAGGCTCTGGCCCAATCCCCCGAGGGCACCCACCACCCGCTCGACCTGGGAGCCGCGCAGCAGCTCTTTAGCCTCGAGCCAGCGGTACCGGCACAGCTCCGCCAACCCTCTCCAGACGCTCTCCCGGTCCGGGTGGAGCTCAGCCATGGCGTCGAAGGCCCCGTTCCTCACCAGCCAGGCCGACACATCCTGGGGCACCAAGGGCTGGAAGGGCTTCGGGTCCAGGACGTCCTGCCGGTTGGCGGGGACGAGCACGGGCAGGTACCCGGCCTCCAGGCAGCCCTGGAAGGCGCCGAGGAACGCCTCGACGCCGCCGGAGCCCATGTTCACCAGCACCCGCCGGCGGCGAGGCATCGCCTCCAGCTCCTCTCTCACGACCCTGGCGAACTCCGCGAGCGCGAAATGCCGCACCTCCAGCACGCGGACCGAGCAGGCGGCGCCGTAGAGATCGGGTCGCTGCTCGAGCACCTCGCGGATGCCGTGCGCCAGCGCCAGCGTGTCCCCCCGTCGTCGCTGGTCATCGGGAGGAACGTCGATCTGGTTGGTGGCGACGAGCCACAGCTCCGTCACCGGCTCGGGGGCATGGTAGAGGAAGGACCCGATGGGCGGCAGAGCCGATTGATGAGGTTCCTTGCGGGGTTTGAGGAGCTGTTGCGCCCGTTCCTCGAAGGGGGCGGCGAGGAAGTCGCGGAGGCGCTGCGGGTACTCCTCTGGCTCCTCGCCGAGGTCGCCGGCGCCCAGCAGGTGGATGCCGATCGCGCCCTCCGTCGTCGCCATCAGCGCACCGCTCCGCCGGGGGCGAAGCCCCTCGAGCCTGCCCCGGCACCAGATCTCGCCGGGGATCGAGGGCTCACCTGCGCCCCGGGCCCCGACCCGCGTCGCCCGGCCGGGAGCGCCGCCCTCCCCCGCCGGCGGAGCCAGGCACCCACTTCCGCCCTCGCGGCCCGTCCGAGCCGGGCCGAGGCGTCCGCTCCCCCCAGCTGGGGAGCGCGATCGAGCCCTGGCCGTGGAGGGCGGGCAGGGAACGACCTCGTCCGAAGAGGACGCGCCCCTTCTCCATCCGCTCGTTCTGCACGAACCACTCGAAACCCTCCTCGGAGCGCCCCCGCACCCGGGGGTAGTGCACGTCGTGACCTCGCTGCGGCCGGGATGCCCGCAGGAAGGCCCTCACGAAGGGAACCGACTCGAACCCCTCTCCGCCACCGTAGGCCTCGGCCACCGCACGCCGGTACTCGCCCACGAAGTCGGGGAGGTCGGTTGCGGAGCCAGGTTCCCCGGCCTCCAGGTCGGCGTACCACTCGGCCCAGCCCTCACCGTCCCGGATCACCCGAACCTCTGACCGCTCTCGCAGCCGCACCACCCCCAGCCCGAGCGGCTTGCCCAGCCCCAGCCGGTGGTACGGCACCTGGTCGGAGAGCAGCCAGAGCAGGGCCCCCAGCTCGACCGTGGAGAGGTTGGTGAACTCGATCGAGAACTCGAAGACGGTCCCCGGCTCGACCCAGCCCTCGATGGTCCGGTTCTGGTCGTCCCTGGTCAGGCCGGGACGGACGTACTCGCGATCACCACCCCCCTCGGCCAGCGCCCGCTCCGGGTCCCAGTAGGAGCGCCCCAGCGCCCGCTCCCCGAAGAGGTAGACCTTCCTCCCCCTGATCCAGCGCCCGTCGCGGTAGCCGACCTTCTGCTTTTCGACCCCGTCCGGCAGCGGGGTGCCGGAGCGATCCTGGGCCAGGTAGAAGCGCGCCTGGGCCTTCTTGGGGGCGGAGAGGACGGCCAGCGGCAGCCCGCCCTCGATCCGGCGCAGCGCCCGCTCCACCGGCGTGCGCAGGGCGATACGGCTGAACCGCAGCCGGCCTGCCTGGTGGACGGTGCCGAACACCCGGTCCGCCGGCGACAGCTCGGCCGGCCCCCGGGCCGGCCGCACCTCCTCGGGCACCAGCTCGGCCGGCGCGCGTGGGTGCAGCTCGCGGGAGATCATGACCGGGAAGAGGTCGGTCACCCGGTTGTCCTTGATGCGCGCGTAGGCCAGGGTGCCCTCCTTCAGCTCGAGCGCTGACTCGTCACAGGCGTGACGGGGGATGGCGGCCTCGGCCAGCTCGCCGGTCCCGGGATCGACCCGGTGGTCGCGGCAGCCCCGGCCCTGCCGCCGGCGACGCTCCCGCTCCCGCCGGTGCTGCTCCTGGTAGTCCTCGATCAGCTGGCGCCAGCGCCGCTCCACCCCCTCGGCCAGGGGCAGGGGCGGCGGCTCTGCCCCGTCGGGGTTGAAGAACAGCCGCTCGTAGCGCTTGGCCTGGTTGGTGCGGTGGCAGCGCACGAAGAACCCGGTGACCACCGTCTCGGAGTCGGACCGGGGGACCGGTCGCGGTTGGTCGAAGGGGACCATCTCCTCCACCCGCCAGTACCGGAACCCCTTCCGCTGCGACGAGATACGGGCATGGACCCGGTCGCCGTGGGTGAACTCGCGGTAGCGCTCCTCTCCCCTGCGCCTCCTGCCACCCTCGTCGTCGGGCTCGTAGCAGGGCACCCAGGCGGCGTGCATCTCGATCTCCTTCATCGGCCGCCCCGCCCCCTGGCTCCCCATCGGCGCCAGGCCGAGCATGGGCTGAGCCCTCAGCTCACCGCCCCGGCGCACCAGCCGCACCGGCACCGTCTCCAGCCCCTGCGAGGCCACCTGGCGGAAGGCCACCGGCCGGTCGTGGGCGGCCAGGACGCCGAAGCGGGAGTTGGTCACCGCCTCGTAGGCGGCGCGCAGCATGCCCTTGACCGAGGTCGTCGCCAGCAGTGGCCGTCCCTGCCCGTCCAGCCGCACCGGCTCGCGCCGGTGCTCCCCCTCCGCCTCCGAGGCCCGGGCGCCATCGGCCAGCACCAGCGGGGTGACCGTGGTCAGCTCGACCTCGAGCCGACCGCTCCAGGCCTCTGGGAGGTAGCGGTCGTGACCGCCGGGCGCGCCCTCCCCGGCGTCGGCCAGGGGACCGGCCGAGGGCCGAGGTGGGACGGGGACGAAGTTGTAGGGGTTGATGAACCCATCGCCCCCCGTTGGGGCCCCTGCCGAGGGCCGAGCGCCCCGGGGCTCCGGGCGTGCCGTCGGCCCCCGCTCCGGATGCGCTGGCCCGGACAGCCCCTCCACCCGGACGACCCGACCTCCCTCGTCCAGCGTCGCCCTCACCTCGATCCGGGGCCGTAGGTCCAGCTGGAGGGCCAGGGGCAGCAGCCGATTCGGGACCTCGACCGTGACCGTGCGTTGCCCGTCGTCGGGCGTGTAGGTGAGCCGGAATCGGCTGCTGCCCTGGAGACGCTCCAGCGTGGCCCGGACCTCGCGGCCGGTCATGTCATCCCTCCGGGGAGGTGCTCGCCCCCGATGCCCACCAGCAGCTCCTCCACCACCACCAGGGCGCCGTCGCCCTCCTCGTCGTCGGCGGGAGGCCTCCCGCTCAGCGTCCCCACGTACTCGCGGCCGTGCAGCCAGGCCCGGCCGGAGGCCGGGGCGACCTCGGCCGGGAGCAGGAGGCCTCGGACCCGGGACTCCCGCCACAGCATCCAGCCCGCCGGGGCCGGCCCGTCCTCGGACCGCTGCCCCCAGAGGAGGTAGCGGCTGGGGAGCCGGCGCAGGGCGTGGACCACGCCCTCCTCGTCCCCCTCCCCCAACCGGGGGAGCTCCCCCTCGCCGAGCAGGTGGGCGACGCCCAGCTCGCCCCCGGTGTGCGTCCAGCGCAGCTCTCCGGCGGGGCTGAAGGCGCGGGCCTCGAAGGCGGAGCCCAGCTCGCCGTCGTCGAGGCCGAGGGCGACCGGACGCCCTCCCTCCAGGCGGGCCAGGTGGCAACGGTGGGGGGTGAGGATCAGGGCCAGGGCCAGCCCCTCGGTGGTCAGGAGGCT
Source organism: Candidatus Dormiibacterota bacterium (assembly GCA_035294145.1). Classification (GTDB taxonomy): domain Bacteria; phylum Chloroflexota; class Dormibacteria; order Dormibacterales; family Dormibacteraceae; genus CADDZO01. Next base: position 6,087 of record DATGLL010000234.1, read on the forward strand.
GGCCCCGGCCTCCAGCGCCTCGGCCAGGGAGAGGCCCTCGGCCCGCCGCCAGCGCAGCTCGATCAGGGGCTCGCTCATCGTCGCCTTGCTTTGACCCACTCGCTCCAACCCTCCGCCACCC
>DATGLL010000235.1:0-3603 GCA_035294145.1 Candidatus Dormiibacterota bacterium
CCCCGTGAGGTAGGGGATTGAAACCTGAATCTCTGTCCAGTACCCAGAGCCGACGCTAATGGTTGCAGTGGTCGCCCCGTGAGGTAGGGGATTGAAACGATCCATCGCCGCCGGCCATCCTCCCTGCCAAGTACCTGTTGCAGTGGTCGCCCCGTGAGGTAGGGGATTGAAACGCGCGATCAGGACGGCCAGAAAAACCGCCCCGATCCAGTTGCAGTGGTCGCCCCGTGAGGTAGGGGATTGAAACGGGTACCGGTAGCGCACCAAGGAGTCCTGGGTGAGCCACTGTTGCAGTGGTCGCCCCGTGAGGTAGGGGATTGAAACGGACCGAATCGATGACGGCCCGGGAGACCACGAGCAGGAGTTGCAGTGGTCGCCCCGTGAGGTAGGGGATTGAAACGAGCGATGCCAGCGCTGCCGTTTGAATTACCGATCACGGGGACGAGCACCTGACGTGTGGCTGCTATGTCCGAGCAACCTCGCAAACAGGGCCGGAGAACCCCTCATCCTTCGACAGGAATCTCGGCAGTGGCTTTTGGGTGCACTATCCGTGGAGAGATAGGATGTACTGGAAGGGAACGATCCTGGGACAGCCGGTGAGCTGGGAGGACGGACGGTGGACCGGGCCTCCGAGCATCATCAAGCTGGCTCGGCAGGTCCTGAGCGAGCCAGTTCCGGTCGCGCATCCGGCTGCACTCTATCCTGGGGACCCGCGGGCCATCCCGATCGTGATGAAAGATTGGTTCCCGGTCGAGAACGAGGAGACCGACATCCCGCCGGTGACGTTCCCGCCTTTGCCAGAGGGAGCGATCCCATAGGAGGTTGGTGAGGTGGGCTGGAAGCCGCGTTGGGAGCCGAAGGGAGAGCCGCTCGACGTCGACGAGCAGGCTCCGGTCGACGACATCACGGACGAGGAGATCGAGCAGGCTCGGGAGCACTGGGAGCACATGGACCCGGAGCAGAAGGAGGAGATCCGACGGATCATGCGCGAGGTCCAGCTGTCCATCTACGGGCGCGTCATCGATGACGACCCGACGCACCTTGGCTTTGACCCCGATCGGTGACCATCCGACTGCTCTCGCCGGACGCTGGCCTGGATGAGGTCGCGTCCCTCGTTCATCGGCTCAACGGCGGAGCCGGGCTCAACCCTAGGGACGAGGCGATGGCGACATGGGACTGTCTCCACCGAAGGACGGACGAGATCATGCGGACGGGTGTGACCTTGTCCCGATGTGTGTGCATGCCTGCGTCAGCCGGAGCATCGTCCCGCTGTTACAGGGGCCGCTCCGTGAAGCAGGCGATTGAAATCCGGCGCTCCGGACCGCTCAGACATTGGAGGTCCGCTTGTTCCAAAGGCCGCCCGTGAGATCACGGTCGCGGCCCGAGGTCATGGAGCCATAGCTCGCTGCGTCCGGCTCCAGGGCTGTCGCTCGGAGCCCGTCACCCCTCCAGCGGCCGCAGCGCCACCGCCAGCCCCGGCCGCCCGCCGTAGCCCTTGGTGGCGTGCAGCTCGGCCACCTGGACCTCGCCCCGGTGCCAGATCACCCGCCCTGTCGCCAGCGGCCGACCCGGCACGGCCTCTCCCGGAGCGCCGGCGCCAGGGCGGCCAACGCCCCAGGGTCGAGCCGGGATGGTCGACGTCGGGGAGCAGGCCGCCCATCACGCCGACGGCCAGCCCGATCAGGGCGGCCCGGCCCGAGTGGGCGCTGACGGGAAGGGCAGCTGCCGCTCTGACCAGCGCGTGGGCTCGGCCTCGCACGGGACCGAGGGGTGGGTGAGATGCAGGACCAGCCCGGCTGCCGGCCACCGTCTCCCGCCCATCGCGTGCATACTCGACACGTGGAGGAGAGACAGACCGCCGTGGGCAGGGATCACGCCTCGGCCGAAGCCCCCGAGACCGACCCCAACCAGCTGATCGCCCGCTTCCTCTCCGGCCGCTCCCAGACCACCGCCCGCGCCTACGCCGCCGACCTGGAGGACCTGGCCCGCTTCCACCAGACCTCGGTGGAGGACGCGGTGCGACTGCTGCTGCTCGGGCCCGAGATCGCCCGACGGCTGGTGCTGGGCTACGCCGTCGAGCTGCGCCGCCGAGGCCTGGCCCCCACCACCGCCCGGCGGCGGCTCGCCGCCCTGCGTGCGCTGCTGGGAACGGCCCGGGAGCTGGGGGCGGTGGCCTGGGAGCTGGTACCGCCCACGGAGAGGGAAGTCGAGGTGGCGATGGCGGAGATGGCCGAGCGGGAGCGCTCCTCCTACCTCTTTCCACGGCACCCCGGGGAGGCCGATCGGTTAGACCTCCAGCACCATGCCCTACGCGAGGCATTGGGTCGTAACTACCTGGCTCCCATCTCCTCCCCCGCTCGGGTGCTGGACGTGGGCACCGGCACCGGCCAGTGGGGGTTCGAGGTCTGCTGGGAGCACCCCGAGGCGCTGGTGGTAGGTTTCGATCTGGTCCCGGGCAAGCCTGACCCGCCCCCTGGTTACCGGCACGTGCGGGGCAACCTGCTCCAGGGTCTGCCCTTCCGAGACGGGACCTTCGACTTCGTGCACCAGCGATTCTTGGTCTCGGGCATCCCGGTGGAAGCCTGGCCTCGGGTGGTGGCCGAGCTGGTCCGGGTGACCCGATCCGAGGGCTGGGTCGAGCTCGCCGAGCCGATGGTCCGAGCCCAGAACCTCGGGCCCGCGACGACGCGACTGCAGCACATGCTCTTGGAGATGGCGGGCTCGCTCGGCCTGGATACGACCAACGCCGTCCATACCTCGCTCGATGGTTATCTGGACGCGGCTGGTCTGGAGGACGTGAACCGGCGGGAATTCGTGCTTCCGGTGGGGGAGTGGGGCGGCCGCGTGGGCTCGTTCCTTGCCTCGGACCTGCGGGCGGCGGCCAATCGGCTGTGCGAGATGCTGCAGGTCAGGTCCCTGCTCCCCGCCAAGGAGACCTCCGACCTCATCCGTCGCTTCCACCAGGAGTTCGAGGAATACCGACCTACCTGGAACATCGCCATCGTCTTCGGGCGCAAGCCGGACTGAGCAGGAGCCGAGAGGACGGACCCACCCAGCATCGCTCACCTCGACCATGCGCACCGCCAGGCCGCTGACGACACATCCATTTGCTCGTTGCTCGATCGTCGACCCCGATGGAGCCAGGGTGTGGGAGCGGGCTGCCCGACGTAGAGCCGGTCACCCGGCAAGGGGGTTCACCCGGCGCAGGCGCTCGAAGCGGGCGAAGTCGTGGTCGGTGGAGGCGGGCCCCAGCCCGTGCTCGATGGCGAGGGCGGCGAGGTGCGCGTCGGGAAGGAGCTCGGGGAGCACGTCCAGATGGCGCTCGGTGGGCGAGGGGATCCCGACCGGTGGGGCGCCGAGCCATCCCCACACCTGCGCCCATGCCTCGGCGCTGGATTCCGGACGGGCAAAGGGGCGCGGGTTGGAGACCAAGCGCACGAAGGCGAGGAGCGACTCCCATGGCAACCGTTGCCGCCGAGTACGCAATAGCACTCACGCGGCACCCCTCACGGGGTTGCCCTTGCGGGCTTCGCGCTTCCCCGCCGCGTGCCCGAGAAGCCCGGGTCTTACCGCGGCTCTGCGCTTCACGAAGGCTCCAACTGA
>DATGLL010000236.1:0-2062 GCA_035294145.1 Candidatus Dormiibacterota bacterium
GTGCAGGGTGGGCTCGCCCCCGATGAGCTGGAGCATCCGCACCTCCATCGCCGCTGCCTCCTCCACCAGGCGTCTCCAATCCAGGGTGGTCATGGTCCCGTGGTCGCCCCATGGTCCGGAGTCGGCGTAGCAGTGCCGGCAACGCAGCTGGCAGCGCCCCGTGACCTCCAGGGAGAGGAACCAGAGGCGGGGCGGGCCGGGCTCGGTGGGTGGGGCCGATCCCACCTTCCCGAGAGGCTTCCGGACGCCCTCCACGAGGGTCGTCGTCTCCACGACGACCCTCGTGAGGGCGAAGCCCGTGGGTGTCGTTGTCACCGGATGACGTCCGGGATGGGCACGTGGCCTCGTTCGGTCGTGGCCCACGCTCCCCGAACGCCGGCAGCGGCGCCGGCGGCTGGTGGTGGGCGTTGGCCCGCCGGGGCTGTCGTCGCCCGGGTCATCGCCACCGCCTTCGCCACCTGGCCGGGGGCGATCGAGGCGCTCGGCGGCCCGGGTGACGCCAGCCGGACGCCGGGGCCTACAGCTCCCAGCGGTGCTCGGACTCGGGATGGTCGAGCCAGACCACCTGGCCGCCGTCCGGCCACACCGTCCAGCCGTAGCGTTCCGGCCCCGGCCTGCCCTTGCTCAGGTAGAGGCCCCAGCACCACTCCAGGAGGTCCCACAGGCGCCGCCGGCCACCCTGGGCGATTCGGGCTGAGCCGTCGGGACCGAGGTCGGCCCGGGCCCAGGAGCCGTCCTGCCTGCCCAGCAGCGCGATCCCCGTCCGCCGGGAGGCATCGACGTAACCGCCCCAACCTCCCCCGGCCCCTCGCCAGCGTACCTCCACGTCCGGCGCGTGGAGGCGGAAGAGCAGGCCGGCGTTGAAGGTGTCGGGTCCGAGCGACAGCCAGCCTGGGACGCCGGCCGTTCGCCCATCGGCCGCCGCCGCCTCCAGCGCGGCCATGATCTCGTCTCTCGACGAACGGGCCGGCGCCAGGTTCCTCTCAGGCCGACGCAGCGGCATGAACTCGGCCAGCTCGGGCCGCAGGCGACCGACCAGGGAGCCGTCGGGTTGCCGCCTCAGCGCGACCAGCCCGGCGGCGAACCGGTCGCCGCAGAGCGGGGCGACGACCACCCCGCCCGGCCGCAGCTGCTCACGCCATGCCGGTGGTATTCGCTCGACGGAGCACGTCGCCACGATGCGGTCGTAGGGCGCCCGGGGAGGATAGCCATCGGCGCCGTCGGCCACGGCGACGACCGGCTCGTACCCACACGCCGCCAGCCGGGCTCGGGCACGCTCCGCCAGGTCGGGGACGACGTCGATCGTGGTCACCCGCTCCGACCCGAGCCGCTCGCAGAGCAGGGCCGCGTTGTAGCCGGTCCCGGTGCCGATCTCGAGCGCGGCGTTCCCGTCCTCGACCTCGAGGGCCTCCAGGAACGCGGCCATCATGCTCGGCCTGCTGCTGGAGCTGGTGATCCGGGAGCCCTCCATCTCGGTGGGCAGAGGATCGTCGGCGTAGATCCGGGGCAGCAGTCCCACCGGGTCGGTTGCCAGCTCGAGCAGGGCCGAGGGCCGGGAGGCACCCTCCTCCCACTCGTAGAAGGCGGGTACGAAGCGGTGCCGGGGCACCCGCTCGAAGGCCCGCCGCCAGGCCTCGGAACGGATCACCCCTCGCCCGACCAGGTCGTCGACCAGGGCCCGGCGCAGCCGGTCGGCCAGCTCCTCCATCACGCGACCCTGGGCCGGTCCGGCACGCAGGTCGGGTAATGCGGCACGCAGGTCGGGGCGGCACAGCCACCGTCCGGACCGCATCGTTCCGGCCCCCGCAGATCCCTCAGCATCCGTTGCAACCGTGCCCGGGCCGCCCCCGACGCCCGATAGACCTCTGCCAGGGAGACGGTTTCGTCGACACGACCGAGGGGCAACCAGCGCGCGAACACACAGGGCCATGCTTCGCCGTTGGGCGAGATCGCGAGCCTGCCCTCGCCGCAGTGCCCACAGAGCTGGTCGAGGTCGGGCGCACAATCCCTGGCACCCCGGCCCACCTCCCGCAGCCGGTCGACGCCGATGCCCGCCACCCCC
>DATGLL010000237.1:0-8061 GCA_035294145.1 Candidatus Dormiibacterota bacterium
GGCCGGTGAGCGGGAACATGGCCCCGGAGAGGAAGAAGGCGGGCTGGACCATGAAGTTCACGACGAACTGGAAGCCCATCATCGACTCCATCCGGGCCGCCACGGCCACGCCCACCGAGGTGAGGGCGAAGGAGAGGCAGAAGACCAGCCCGATCACCTCCAGCACCGCCAGCGGGGTCAGCCGCACCCCCACCAGCGGCGCCAGCACCAGCAGGATCAGCCCTTGCACGGTGGCCTGGGTGGCCCCGCCCAGGGCCTTCCCGATCGCCACCGCGGAGCGATCGATGGGCGCCACCAGCACCTCGCGCAGGAAGCCGAACTCGCGATCCCAGACGATCGACATGGCGCTGAACACGGAGGTGAACAGGACCGCCATGCCGATGATGCCGGGGTACATGAACTGCTGGTAGTCGAACCCGGCCAGGTTGCCCCCGGCGCCGCGCAGGGCGGAGGCAAGCCCGGTGCCCAGGATGACCAGGAAGAGCAGCGGCTGGGCCAGCGCCCCCACCAGGCGCACGCGGTCCCGCCAGTAGCGGAGCACGTCGCGCTTCCAGATGATGTACACGGCCCGCATGGAGGCGCGCCGGATGTCGACGGTCGCCCGCTCGGGTCGGCGCGCGGTCGGCTCCACCAGCTCCTCCATCACCGTCGCCCCCGCGCACCGCGCCAACGGCCGGCCATGGCCCGCATGCGATCCCTGGCCCCGACCTCCTCGTCCCGGATGGCATGGCCGGTGAGCTTGAGGAAGACGTCGTCGAGGCTGGGTCGGCTGAGGGTCACCGTGTCCACCGGCACGGCCAGCTCCCGGAGCAGGCGGGGGACGAAGCTGGCCCCGTCCTCGACCTCGAGCCTCAGGCCGGTCGGGTCGACCGAGGGCTCAAGCCCGAAGCGCCGCCCGATCTCCTCGGCCGCGCTGCGATCGTCCCGGGTCCGGATGGCGATGACGTCGCCGCCCACCATCCCCTTCAGCTCGGCCGGGCTGCCCAGGGCCACGATGCGACCGTGGTCGATGATGGCGATGCGGTCGCAGAGCTCGGCCTCGTCCATGTAGTGGGTGGTCATGAAGATCGTGATCCCTTCCCGTCGGCGGAGGTCGTGGAGGTACTCCCAGATCCGGTTGCGGGTCTGGGGGTCGAGGCCAAGGGTGGGCTCGTCAAGGAAGAGCACGTAGGGGGAGTGGAGGATGCCGCGGGCGATCTCCAGCCGACGCTTCATGCCCCCGGAGAAGGTGCGCACCAGCGACCCGGCGCGCTCGCTGAGCTCGACCATCTCCAGGACCCGGTCGATGCGGCGCCGGCGCTCCGAGCGCGGGACGTCGTAGAGGAAGGCGTGGAACTCCAGGTTCTCGCGGGCCGTGAGCTGGTCGTCCAGGGTCGTGTCCTGGAAGACGAGCCCGATGCGGGCCCGGACGCTGCTGGGATCCCGGACCACGTCGATGCCGCCGACCAGGGCCTGGCCGGCGGTCGGCTCGATCAGCGTGCAGAGGATGCTGATGGTGGTGGACTTGCCGGCGCCGTTGGGGCCGAGGAAGCCGAAGACCTCACCAGGACGCACGGTGAGGTCGATGCCCCGCACCGCCTCCACCTTCCCGTAGGTCTTGACGAGCCCCCGGGTCTCCACGGCCCAGCCCGGCGGTTGCTCCTCGCGCATGCACAGATTAGAAAACTGAGGTTGCAAGACTGTCAAGGCTCATCGAGAGATTTTGATGACCGACATCGGCTACGCCGGGTCCAGGACATGGGCGGGGGCGGGACGGCCCGGGCAGGATGCCCCCGGCCCACGCGACCGCCGGGGCGCATCGTCGCGGCTAGCCTCGGCCGATCGGCCTCAGCGCCCGCCGCCCGGTTCGGGAGGGGAGCGCCTCGCCGGCGTCGGTCTCCCCGCCGGGGGCCCGAGGGGGCCACGCCTCTCGGGCACGAGCGGGGTGCGGGGCGCGGCCCGACGGCCACGCCCTCAGCTCCGCAGGACCTCGTCCAGCAGTGGTCGCACCACCGTCGCCAGCCCGCCCAGGCGGGGGTCGAAGGCGTAGCCGACCCGGAAGGCGGGCACGGGCGGGCCGAGCTGGAGGATGCGAACGCCGCCCCCGCGGGGGGGTTGGAAGGGGAGCATGGCGATGCCGACCTGGGCCTCGACGAAGATCCGCTGCTGGGCCGCGGTCTCCACCTCGGCCGCGATCCGGGGGGCGAAGCCGGCCAGGCGGCACGCCTCCTCCAGCCACAGCCGCCCCGGGTTGTGAGCCGGGTAGGTGACCCATCGCTCCGCCTCGAGCTCACGCATGCGGACGGCGCGGCGCCCGGCCAGCCGGTGCCCCTGGGGGACGATCACCGACAGGGGCCGCGAGGCGACCTCGACGAACTCGAGCCCGCCCACCCGCTCGGTCGGGAAGAAGAGCACGGCCAGGTCGAGGTCCGCGGTGCGGACCTGCTCCAGCAGCTCGGGGGCGAGGCCCTCGTGGACCCGGAGGCCGAGGTCGGGGTGCTGGGCCCGGAGCGCCCGGAGCAGGGGCGGCAGGACCAGGGGGACCAGGGTCGGCAGCAGCCCCAGGCTCAGCCACCCGCTGGGCTGGGCGTCCCGCCTCGACACCTCCCGGCGGGCGCGTTCCTCGGCGTTGACGAGCAGGCGCGCCCAGCGCGCCAGCTCGTCGCCGGCCGACGTGGGGCGCGCCCCGCTCCGGCGCCGCTCCAGCAGCACCACCTGGAGCTCGCGCTCCAGGCGGGCGACAGCGTCGGAGACGGCTGACTGGACCAGGTGCAGACGCTCGGCGGCGAGCGTGAACCGCCCGGTCTCGACCACGGCCAGGTAGGCGCGGAGGTCACGGAGCTCCATCGCTCTTCGCGATCGAACTATCGCACATCACCGTGCACGGCGATGCCAGGGCTCGACTAGGATCGCCCCGTGGCGATCCGGGTCGGGGTGGACGTCGGCGGCACCTTCACCGACTTCGTCGTGCTCGACAAGGTCGGTGGCCTCTCCGCCTTCAAGGTCCCCTCCAGCGGGGCCGCCCCCGAGGCGGCCGTGATCGAGGGGTTCCGACGTCTGCTCGCCGATGGCCGTCGCGACGTCGCTCTCATCTCGCACGGCAGCACCATCGCGCTCAACACCTTGCTGCAACGCACGGGCGCTCGCGTCGGCCTGATCGTGACCCGTGGCTTCCGGGACGTGCTCCAGCTCCGTCGTCTCCGGCTCGAGGGCTCGCCCGGCTTCCACGTCCAACGCCCACGGCCGCTGGTGCCGCGTCGTGACATCCGCGAGGTCGGGGGACGGCTCCGCTACGACGGGGCCGAGGTTCGGCCCCTGGACGAGTCCGAGGTGGTGGCCGCGGCGGAGGAGCTCGTGGCCGCCGGTTGCGAGGCGATCGCGGTCTCGTTCCTGCACTCCTACCGCAACCCGACCCACGAGCGCCGGGCCGTGGCCGCGATCCGCCGGCGCCTGCCCGAGGTGGTGGTCACCGCCTCCAGCGAGGTCTGGCCTCAGCAGCGGGAGTACGAGCGGACCGAGCTCACGGTCATCAACGCCCACCTCGCGCCGGTCCTGCGTCGTTACTACGACCGCCTGCTCGGGGCCCTGGCCGAGCTCGGCGTGGGCGCGACCGTCCTCGCGACCAAGTCGAGCGGGGGGGTGATGACCGCGGCCAGCGCCGCCCGGCGTCCCGTCGAGACCTTGCTCTCGGGCCCGGCCTCCGGGGTCGTCGCCGCCGCGCGCCTGGGGCAGGCGGCCGGGTTCCCGCACCTGGTCGCCTTCGACATGGGCGGGACCAGCGCCGACATCGGGCTCGTGGTGGGGGGCGCGGTCGGCATCACCACCGAGGCGACGGTAGGTGAGTTCCCGGTCGTGATGCCCTCGGTCGACGTCTCCAGCGTCGGCGCCGGGGGCGGTTCGATCGCCGCCCTCGACCCTTCGGGCCTGCTCAAGGTCGGGCCTCGGAGCGCCGGCTCCCACCCAGGGCCCGTCTGCTACGGACGCGGGGGGACGGAACCGACGGTGACCGATGCTTACGTCACGCTCGGGATCCTGGGCGACCTGCTCGGAGGTGAGATGCGGCTGGACGCGGAGGCGGCGAGGCACGCCTGCCGGCGGCTCGGTGACCGGCTCGGCACCGGCCCCGAGGGAGCGGCGGAGGCCATCCTGCAGGTGGCCACGGCCACCATGTGCGCGCGGCTGCTGCCGCTGATGGCCCGGCGTGGGAGCGACCCTCGCGAGTGCGCGCTCCTCGCCTACGGCGGCGCCGGGCCGACCCATGCCTTCCGCCTTGCCCGTGAGGCCGGGTTCCGCCGGATCGTGATCCCGCCCTCGCCCGGGACCTTCTGCGCCCTCGGCTGCCTGCTCGCGGACCTCCGCGCCGACTTCGTCTCCACCATCTACGCCGACCTGGACCGGATGCCCGAGGGGCGGCTGCTGAGGGTGTTCGGCGACCTCCGCCGGGAGGCGGAGGCGTGGGTGGCCGACCAGCGGGTGGACGTCGGCGAGGTGCGGGTATGGCTCTCCGCCGACATGCGGCAGGGAGGGCAGAGCTACGAGATCCCGGTCGACCTGCCCGGGGGGCTGGGAGTCGGCTTTCGGGAGCGGGCACGGGAGGCGTTCCTTGCCGCCTACGAGCGCGTCTACGGCGACGTCGACCGCTCCGCTCGGATCGAGATCGTCAACGCCCGCGTCCACGTGGTCGCGGCCACGCCCAAGCCGGCCCTGGGCTGGAAGGGTGGTGGCGGCGGCGAGGGCCGGCGGCGCCTCTGCCACGCAGGGGTCGAGCTGGAGGCGGCGGTGCGGCCTCGGGACGGGCTGGCCCCAGGCGACCGGGTGGCGGGGCCGGCCGTGATCACCGAGTACGGGGCCACCACCTTCGTGCCGCCGGGGGCCTTCGTCGAGGTCGACGGCGCCGGCAACCTGGTCGGGGGGTTCGATGCCTGAGCCGCTCCCTGACGGCGTGATGGTCGAGGTCCTGCGCAACCGGTTCATGGGCGTGGTCCGGGAGCTGGGCAGCGTGATCCGGAACGCCGCCCACACGGTCTTCGTCAAGGAGACGGCGGACTTCGGCGCCTACCTGGTCAGCCCCCGTGGCGAGGTCTTCATGGCCCCCGACGACATGGGCATCTTCATCACCATCGGCACCCCGATGGACGACGCCATCGCCGCCATCGGCAGCTACGAGGAGGGCGACATCTGCCTCACCAACGATCCCGAGACGTCGGGGGGCATGGTCACCCACCTGCCCGACCTCTTCCTGTGGACGCCCATCTTCGCCCCCGACCGCGCCCGGCCCATCGCCTTTGCCTTCTGCTTCATCCACGCCACTGACGTCGGCGGGCTGGTGCCGGGCAGCGTCAGTCCCCGCGCCCGCGACATGTTCCAGGAGGGCCTGATCGTCCCTCCGACCAAGCTCTGCCGGGGCGGCGAGCTGAACCAGGAGCTGCTCGCCATCCTCATGGCCAACACCCGGGCCCCGGAGCTGAACCGGGGCGACCTGCGCGCCCAGATGGCCGGCCTGCGCACCGCGCGCCGCCGGTTCCAGGACCTGATCGCCGCCTATGGGACGGAGACGATCGAGCGCGGGATCGAGGGGGTGCTGGCACATGCCGAGCGCCAGGCCCGGGCCATCATCGCGGCCATCCCCGACGGCATCTACACCTTCTCCGACTATCTCGAGGCCGACTTCGGAGGCAGGCCGGCGAACCCGATCCGGATCAAGCTCGAGCTGATCGTCGAGGGATCCGAGCTGACCCTCGACTTCTCCAAGACCGACCCCCAGGTGCCGTTGGCGCTCAACCTCGCCACCCATGGCAAGCCCGGCCACAACATGGTGGTGCCGGCGCTGGTCAACTACTTCCGAAGCCGGGTCCCGGACCTCACCTACAACTCCGGCATGGTGCGACCGGTGCGGGTGAGAGCGCCACGCGGGAGCCTCCTCAACCCCGAGCCCCGGGCTCCGGTCGGCGCCCGGCAGGCCACCATGTTCCGGATCCCAGAGGTGATCATGGGCGCCCTCGCCCAGGCCGTCCCCGATCAGATCCCCGCCTGCGGCGGTGGCCAGGGCGCGATCATGTTCGTCGCCGCCCCCGAGCTCGAGAGCGGGGTCAGTCGGGTCAGCATCCTCCAGCCCCTGATCGGAGGCTCTGGGGGCCGGCCGGAGGCGGACGGGACCGATGGGGTGGACTTCGTGGCCGGCTTCTACCGCAACATCCCCGCCGAGGTCTTGGAGAACGACGCCCCGGTCCTGATCGAGCGCTACGGGCTGCGCCAGGACGGGGGCGGCCCCGGCCGCTCCCGCGGCGGCCTAGGTCTCGACTACGCCCTCCGGGTGCTCTCCCCGCGCGCCACCGTCACCTGCCGCGGCCTGGAGCGCTTCCACTTTCGCCCCTGGGGCCGTGCCGGCGGCGAGCCCGGCACCCAGGGCTTCGCCCGGGTGCGGCGCGCCGACGGCACGGTCGAGGAGCTGCCCAAGATCGACCTCCTGGAGCTGGAGCCCGGGGATCAGCTGGAGATCGGGACCCCCGGCGGCGCCGGCTATGGCTGGGCCCTGGACCGACCTCCGGGGCTGGTCCACGAGGACGTCCTCGACGGCTACGTGAGCGAGGAGGCGGCGCGTGAGCGGTACGGCGTGGTGATCGTCGACGGCGTCCTCGACCAGGCCGCCACCGAGGCCCTCCGAGCCCGGCTCCGGCGGCAGCCTCCACCGGACTTCGCGCAGGGGCCGGAGCGGGCCGCCTACGAGGCGGCGTGGACGGACGAGCTCCAAGACGCGGTCAACGCGGCGCTGTGGGCCTACCCGGCCGGGATCCGGGAGGTGATCCGGGAGCGGCTCCAGGCCGAGCTGGCCCGGCGCATGGCCGCAGGGAGGGTCGACCCGGCCACGGTCGGGGCCCTGGCCGCCGGGATCGTGGACGCCATGCGCCGGCGGCTCTACCGGTGATCCCCGCCCATCGCGTCCGGGGTCGGGGGCCGGCGCTGATGCTCTCCCACGGGGTGATCGAGAGCTCGAGGTCATGGGCCGAGGTCGCCGAGGCCCTGGAGGATCGGTTCACCGTGATCACCATCGACGGGCGGGGCCGGGGGGGCACGCCGGCATCCGGTCCCTTCACCTACGCCGACCTGGCGGCGGACGTCGAGGACCTGGCCCGTCGGCTCGGGCTAGGGGCGTTCTACCATGCCGGCCACTCCATGGGGGGGAGGGTGGCGCTCGAGCACGCGTTGCGCTTCCCGGGGCGGGTGCACGGCCTCGCCATCGTCTCGGCGCGGGCCGAGGCCCCCGACGCGGCCGGCCGGGCCCGGCTCCGCCGGCTGGCCGCCGTCGCCCGCGAGCGCGGCCCGGGCGAGGCCATCGGCCTCTGGACCTCCCCCGGGGAGGCCCACCACGAGCGGGTGCGAGCGATCAGCGCCGCCAACCCCGCCGAAGGCACGGCGCTGGCGTTGGAGGCGATCGCGGTCGCGGACTCGCTACTCGAGCGGCTCGGTGGCGTCCACGTCCCCACCTTGGTCGTGGTCGGCGGCCGCGACCAGGCCTACGTCCGCTCGGCGGAGCTCATGGCGCGGGCCATCCCCCGGGCTCGGCTGCGCGTCCTGGAGGGGATCGGCCACTTCCCCAACCTGGAGGCGCCTGCCGAGCTGGCGGCGCTCCTGACCGACTTCCTCGGATCCCTCCGCTGACCGTCTTGAGACGTCACGAGCTCGGGTGCCTCACGTCAAGACGGCGCACCTCGGTGACCACCGGACCCAACGGACCGAGGATCCCCCGCTGGTCGTCCCCGGCGCCCAGGGTCGAGCACCGGGAGCCGGACCCAGCCCAGGCGGCCTCGTCGCCAGGGACGAGAGCGGCGGCCGTCTCAACCCGTTCGCGACGCCGGGCTCGCGGCCATGCGGCGCCAGCTCCCCCCTGCCGCCCGGCACGAGCGAGCTCGGCGGTCACCCAGCGCCGGGCCGCCCTCGGCAACCCGGTTGGCCCAGCGCTGGCCAAGCGGCGCCGATCCTGGCCGGGTCGTGGCCCCAGGCCAGCGGCGGGTCGCTTGCCGTTGCCGCTGAGTAAGCGATAGCACTCACGCGGCACGCGGGCTTCGCGCTTCCCCGCCGCGT
>DATGLL010000238.1:0-19808 GCA_035294145.1 Candidatus Dormiibacterota bacterium
TCGCCGGGCCGGGACGGGAAGCGTGCCCGACGAGAACCAGCGGGAGGCGGTCACGGGAGGGATGCCTTGCTGGCGATCCCACTGCTTCGAGTTGACGGGAGTGAATGGTAGTGTGTGGACACGTCAGCTGTTGTTACCCCCGTTCGCGGAGGAGCTCTCGATCAAAAGCGGCTTCGAAGGATGGCGCGAGCGCAGCGGCTCACGCAGGTCGGAGATCGGAGCGCACGACCCCGACCAGCTCCCCCTCCCGGGCCGAGCGTGCGATCGCCTCGGTGAGCTCCACGCTGCGCAGCCCGTCCAGCCCGTCGGCCAGTGGCTCTCGCCCCTCGACCACCGCGTGACAGAAGTCAGCGATGCAGCGACGGTAGGCATCCCGGGTGGACTCGGCAGATGCGCGCTCAACCCCACCGCTCACCACCCGCAGCTCGCCCTCCTGATCGTGCCGGTTGAGCCCGAGCGCCAGGATCCGGCCCTGGGTGCCGTAGATCGCCAGGTCGTTCCGCGGGTGGACAACCGCCTGATTGGCGTTGACGTGGGCCACCGCGCCTCCTTCGAACCGCAGCAGGACCATCGCCAGCAGCTCGACGCCATCCCCCGGAGGTCGATCGAACATGGCCATCACCTCCACCACCTCAGCGCCCAGCAAGTGGCGGAGCAGATCGTAGGTATGGACCCCGATGTTGTTCACCGCCCCCAGGCCGGCCATGGCCGGGTCGGTCCGCCAACCTTGCACCCCGATCCGACCGGACGCGTGCTCCGCCTCCACCGCCACCACCTGCCCCACCGCGCCCTCGGCGAGCAGGGTCCGGACACGACTGGCCCAGGCGGTGTGCCGCATCTGAAAGTCGATCCCGAGCCGCACGCCCGCACGACGGCATGCCTCAACGGCGGCGACCGCCTCGCTCCGGCTCAGCGCCAGCGGCTTGTCGCAGAGGACGTGCTTCCCATGCTCGGCCGCGATCGCCACCTGCTCGGCATGGAACGCGTTGGGCGTCGTCACCAAGATGGCGTCGACGTCGGGGTCGCTGGCCAGGTCCTCGTAGCGGGTGTACCAGCGGCCGGCCCCGTGACGGCGGGCAAAGTCCTCCCCCCGGCCTGCGTCGCGGCTCATCACGGCCACCAACTGGGCCCCCTCGACGGCAGCGATGGCCGGAACCATGTAGGTGTCTGCGTGCCGGCCGATGCCGGCGATGCCCCAGCGGACCGTCATCGCCGCACCAGGTGCCACCGGGAGAGGTCGGGGGTGCGGGTCCTAGCGTCGCATGCTGCCTCGCAGCCCGCTCGGTCCGAGCCCAGCCGCGACGCTCTCATGCCGCCGTGCCCCAGGCCGGGACAGATGGCGCAGCCGGCGCCGAGGCCGGCCCGGACGGGCTCGCTCGTGAGCCGGGCACCGACGCCCACGGCAACGTCCTGGTCACCCCAGCGCCCCAGGGTCGGCCCTCGGAGCCGACCGACCATCGGAACCTCAGGACCGCTCATCCCTGTCAACCTCCTGCCTCAGCGCATGCGAAAGACCTGGCCGGTGATGTGGTCGGCGCCGTCGCTGAGCAGGAACAGCACCAGGCCCACCACATCCTCCGGGCGGCCAAGCCCGCCCGCCTGCTGACGCGCCACCTCCTCGATGTACTCGGGAGGGTTGGCGGCCCGCATCATGGGGGTGTCGGTGAGTCCAGGGGCGACCGCGTTGACGGTCACCCCCGACCCCAGCAGCTCGCGGGCCAGGGAGCGGGTCAGCGCATCGATCCCGGCCTTCGAGGCGGCGTAGTGGGCGCCGGCAGGGGACCCGGTGGCGGCGAGGCTGGAGGTGATCGACACGATCCGGCCGGTGCCGCGCTCAACCATCCCGGGGACCACCGCCCGGCACATGAGGAACACGCTCTTCAGGTTCGTCTCGATGACCCGGTCCCACTCCTCCTCCTCCATCTCCACGACACGCGACCGCGGGTAGATTCCAACCGAGTTGACAAGCACGTCCGGCGGGCCGAGGGATGCGGTCACCTCGGCCACCGCTCGGCAGACCAGCTCCCCCTGGGACACATCGGCCACGAATCGCCGCGCCCGACCGCCAGCCGCGGTGATCATGGCCGCCGTGGCCGCCCCGCCCTCGGCGTCGATGTCAACGACCGCCACGGCAAGGCCGGCGGCCCCGATGCCCCGAGCGATCGCGCGGCCGATGCCACTGGCACCCCCGGCCACCAGCGCGACCCGTCCACGGACGGAGCCCATCACAATCATCGAGCGGTCAGCGCTCGCCTGTGAGCCCGAGGTCACCTCGGATGAGCCCCCCGGAGCCAGGCCGCGCCATCGCCAAGCTCGACCACGCCTCTTCCAGGATCCCGCTCAACGTGCATCATCCCTTGGTCGCTCATCTTGACCGCCGCCCTCATCCTCTTCCCTCTGGCGCCGACCCGAGGTCATCGACCTGACGCTCTCGTGTCTGGGACAGGCGGATCCCCAAGAGCCTCTCGACGTTCCTACCCAGCACATCCGCACGTTGAGAAGGGGTCAGGTTGGCGGCCACCTCGACGAGGCGACGTGGGTCCGGGTCGCCCATGTCCCAGGGATAGTCACTCCCAAGGACCAAGTTGGAGACGGGAACCGTCCTCACCAAGAACTCAAAGCTGGCCTGAGAGTGCACGATGGTGTCGAAGTAGCAGCGTCCCAGGTAGGTCAGCGGGCGCTTTGGGGCCTTCACCCGTGCCTCAGGGCGCACACGCCAGCCGTGCTCGATCCGTCCAAGCAGATACGCGAAGGTCCCTCCTCCCAGGGGGAAGCACAAGCGTAGCCGGGGGAACCGCTCCAGGACCCCGCCCAGGATCACACGGCTCAGCGACAGCGCCGCCTCATGTGGGTTCCCCAGCAGACGCGTCAGCCAGTAGTCACCCATACGCTCTCTGCCGGCCACCTCGTCGGGATGGAAGAAAACCGGCACCTCAAGCTCCTGGACGACCTCGAAGAAGGGGTCGAACCTGGGATCGTCGAAGTACGCCCCATTCACGTTCGTGCCGACCGCCACCCCGGCCAGGCCGAGCACGCCGATGGCATGGCGGAGCTCCTCCACGGCACCCTCGACGTCCTGCAGGGGAACAGTGGCAAGCCCCAGGAGCCGGTTGGGATACCGGGCCAACGCGCTCGCAATGCCCTCGTTCGTGGCACGTGCCAGGAACCGGCCCATCTCCGGCTCCGTCCAGTAGAACCCCAGCCAGCTCGCCGTGCAGCAGATGCGGTGAGACAGACCGCACCGTTCCATGTTCTCGATCATGAGCGAGACCTCGGTCAGCTCCGGGGTCAGAGGACCGAGGTAACGATCCTCGAAACAAACGCAGCGTCCCCAGTTCTCATCCCGTCGGATCGTGATCCTGCGATCAGCGCTCAGAAGGCTCGAAGGAACGTAATGAGCATGGACATCGACCACAACGGGGAACCCATCTGTGAGCGAGCTGATCTCTTCAGTCATGCTTCATGATCGTTGCAGAAGCAACGTCGCCTGCCGAGTATAGCATCACGTCATCCATGATCTCAACACCAAGCCGATCCAATCTGCATAGGGGGTGCCAAGCCTGCACCGACAGCAGCTGGATAGGAATTTGCATACAGCACCATAGCCGCTTCGCTATGGCCAGACGCACCGTGTCATCTGCACGAGAGAGCAGTGCAGCGTCACCTGCGGGGCGACATCTGTCATCCCCCAGGCCGGCTCAGCTCCTCGAGCTGTCGGACGTGGCTCTCGAGATGCGCAACCAGCACTTGCTCGATGATGCCTCCCACGGTCTTCGACCTGGTCTCGCGGGCTCGGCGGTGCTCCACCAGGCGACCCAGGTCGGCGCTGCTGGCCTCCTCCAGGAGCCGGAGGAGGTCATCGATCCCGGCGTCGATCTCCTCTCGCAGGGCCCGCTCGTCGCGCTCGGGCCCCGATTCGATGGCCCGTCGTCGGTCGGCGTACCCGTCCTCGCCGCGCCCAACCCAAGCGGCGCCAGCCAGGACCGCCCGGACCTGCACGGGCCAGAACCGGAGCACGTCCCCCAGGTGTCCGAGGACGTGGCCACGGTTCCATCGCTCACCGGTCTCCGGATCTGGCGGCCCCGGCTCCCCATTGCCGAGGTAAGGGATCGCGTGCAGGCGCTCACGGCTCCGCAGCACCCGTTGCCGCAGCTCCGCGATGTCGGTCATCTCAACCTCCTCCGTCCTCGGCCGTCATCCCCACCCGGTCATCCCCCCCGGGGCGGGATCGTCCGCCAGGATCCGAACCACCTCCTGAAGGCTGGTGCCCAGGCGCCGGTCCTCCGGTCGCTCGGCCCCCAAGGGGCTGCTTTCGACCAGCCGGAACAGATCGGCCGCGCCGGTGAAGACCCCGGGCGGCAGGCCCACCTCGGTGACGGTGGTGGCCATCTCCTCCAGCTCGCCCACCCAGCGATAGGCCTTCGGCGGCATACGTGGCACCTGCTGACGGATCAGATCGAGCAAGGCCGGCTGCGCCGACCTCATCTCGGCCATCACGGCCTCGCCGACCTCGAGCCGCTCGGCGGCCACCAACAGCTCGGTGGCCAAGGCGATAAGGCCCTTGGTCACCCCCGCGTAGCACATCTTGAGCGCCGAGGCCTGCCCAACACCGCCAGGGAGCGGGCGAACGTCAAGGCCACGGGCGACCTCGACGAGCACCTCTGCCTCCTCCCCGCTCACGTAGAAACGGGTGCGTGACTCCCGCCGGCCCAGGACCGG
The DNA here is from genome assembly GCA_035294145.1 of Candidatus Dormiibacterota bacterium. Classification (GTDB taxonomy): domain Bacteria; phylum Chloroflexota; class Dormibacteria; order Dormibacterales; family Dormibacteraceae; genus CADDZO01. The sequence goes on from DATGLL010000238.1 coordinate 4,720, forward strand.
CGGCGGGCCCACGATGGAGACGTCCAGCGTCGAGCCCCCGGCGTCAGCGAGGATCCCCGCCACCCGGCGGGCGGTGCTCGGCGCGATCGAGTTGCCGTCCACGTAGAGGAGGCGAGATCCCGTCCGGCGGAGCGCCGCCGCCACCTCTTGGGCCAGCTCGAGCGCGCACGCCGGGGGCACGAGGGAGAAGAAGAGGTCGGCCTCGGCCACCGCCGCCTCCAAACTCGATCGCCCCTCGATGCCAGCCTCCGCCGCCAGGCGGACGGTCCGCGGGCTCCGGCCCTCAAGCCAGGTCACCACGCGCAGCCCGTCCGCCTTCAGCACCCGACCCACGGCCTGCCCCATCTCCCCGGTGCTGACCACGGCGACCGTGCCTACGGACCGATCAGACATCGCCCAGCCCCTCCATGGTGGCCGTGCGGTCGGCCGGCACGGGGACCGCGCAGCCCTGGCGCAGTCGGTCGAGCAGCACCCCGTGGCCGGGAGCCACGTCCCACGTCCCGAGCTTCCAGAAGGCGTACCAGAAGTCGCCACCGTTGCTGGTCACGAGAGGGAGATGGGTGTCCCTCTCGAGGTGGCCGACCATCTCGAAGACGTGCCACTGCGGGCACGGGACGTACCCCGCCTCCGCACCGGAGGCGCGGCGCAGGGCACCGCTGACGAAGTCGTACACCTGGCGTTGCCCAATCTCGTGGAGCGTGAAGAACTCCGCGTCCATGCGTTCGTCATGGACGACCATGAACCCCTCTTCCTCGAGCAGGGAGACGATGCTGAGATGCGTCTCCGGAGGGAACGGCGTCACCACCGCCAGCCGCTGGGCGCCGAGCCATCGGAAAGCCTCCATCGCCGAGTGCAGAGCGGTCGAGGCGGGGAGGCCGGTCCGCTCGGTCATGCGCCGGACCAGCTCGTGCATGAAGGCCGCCCCGCGGCTGGCGACCGGGGGGGCTCCGGCGTGGATCACCATGTGCACCTGCCGCTTCGCCAGGTAGGCAGCCGCCCGCTCTACCTGCTCCAGGTTCTTGTCGTACTCCTCTGTGCGCCAGTCCGAGATAGGAGCGGTGAGCGCCACCAGGCCAACCCCCTCAGGTGCGACCCGATAGAAGTCGTAGGCAGGGATCTCGAGCGCTCCCGGCGAGATATACCCGATCCGTCTTCGCCATCCAAACACTCCTGGCCACCTCCCAATGCTTGGGCCCGCTGACCGCTCAGCCGCCGCTCAAGGCCTCTCCATCCCTGCCCACCGCGTCCCTCACCTGCCGGAGATGACGGGCCAGGGTCGTCTGGAAGACCACGATGTCCCTGGAGTAGGTGATCGCGTTGAGCCCGCGGCCAACCCACTCGACCGCGGAGGCGACGTTGGTCACCCCCCGGCCGGCGAACTTGCCATGCCGGCGCGCCACCTGGATCAGGCGGTCGAAGGCCTCCAGGAGGAGCGGATGGTCGATGTCGCCCGGCACGCCCAAGGAGACGGCGAGGTCGTGGTGGCCGATCCACACCATGTCCAGCTCCGGGTGGGACGCGATCTCCTCGAGGTTCTCCAGCCCCCGCTTGCTCTCGATCATGGCCGTCAGCAGGATCTCCTCGTTGGCCCTGCGCATCGTCTCCTGGAGGTCGCCGCCGGTGAAGTCGTCGTGGGCGATCCCGTAGGCGATGCCGCGGCTGCCGCAGGGTGGGTAGCGGGTCGCCTGGACAGCCCGCTCCACCTGCTCACGGGACTCCACGAGCGGCAGCCAGATGCCCTGCGCCCCCACGTCGAGGGCTGCCGCGATGTACTCGTAGCGGATGGTCGGGACGCGGACGAAGGGGCTCACCGTGGTCCCGCGGGCGTAGCTGACGAGCTGCCTGATGGTGTCGATCCCGAAGGCGGCGTGCTCCATGTCGAAGAGCGCGAACTCGACCCCGGCCGCCTGGAGGATGCGGGCGATGCCCGGGGTGGCGAATTCGAACACGGCGTGACCCAGCACCAGCTGGCCAGCCCGCAGCTTCCGCTTGGCCAGGTTGACCGGCACGCCGGGCGGAGAGGCCCCCATGCTCACGGCCTCAGACCTTGGAGGCCTGACGAGCGGGGATGAGGCCAACCTCCTCCATTTCCGCCCGCAGCGCGGCGCGCCGCTCCTCCGGGAGCTGGGGCAAGGGCGGTCGCGCCCGCCCCCCGGTGAGGCCCAGCTGTTCCGTCCAGAACTTGATCGTCGCCACCGGGCAGAGGCCCTGGCGATCCCAGGGCTCGCGCACCCAACGGTGGTGCAGATCGCGCAGGGGCTGCATCCGGTAGTAGAGCTCCACCGCCCGCCGCGTCTCGCCGGCCAGCCCCGCTTGCACGTAATCCCTCATCGGTGTCGCCCAGGCGGAGTCGTACATGTAGTTGGTGCCCGTGTAGATGGCCCGCTGACCGAACTCCAGCATGTTGATGAGGAAGTGCTCCTCAGACGGATCGATCACCACGATGCTGTCGCCGACCAGCTCCCGCACCTTGATCGTGTGTGACATCGCTACGGCGTTCTTCAAGGCGCAGACATTCGGGATCCGGGCCAGGCGCGCCATCAGCTCTGGGCTGATCACATACCCGGCCTGCGCTGTGTTGAAGATCGAGAGGCCGAGGTTGGTCTCGCTGGCCACCCGCTCGAAGTACTCGTAGATCATCGACTCCGAGGCCTGACCGAAGGAGGGACCGATCAGCGAGATGAAGTCGGCACCATTGGCCTCTGCGTGATGGATGAGATCGATGGTCTCCTTGAGGCTCTGGTGTGCGCACCGGCAGACGATCGGCAGCTGGCCACGGTTTTCGTCGGCGACTATCTCCATCACACGCTTTCGCTCCGCCGTGCTCAGGAGCCAAAAGTTGCCGTAGAATCCGTGCACGTAGAGGCCATCGGCCTTGATCACGTCCCGGTAGTGGCGGATGTCGTGCCGAAGCCCTGCCTCGTCGATCTCCCCATCTGGCGTCTCCGGCACGCAGAAGGCGGAGAAGATGCCCCGAAGCCTCTCCTTCGCGTAGTCCTTGGCTTCACCCTTGGTGTACTTCATGATGTTCGATCCTCCCATGGCGGTCAGAGGCCCGGGGCAAGCGCCTGGGCCGAGATGTTGGCCAGGACAGTGCTGTTCCCCTGCGCATCCGTCCTCACCACCTGGTAAGGCGCGGTGACCGAGTGATCCGCGCTGAAGGTCATCGACCCACCGACCCCGTAGTACTTGATACCTTTCCCCTCCCGCAGCAGCTTGTAGCCCTGCGCGTAGTTGTAGACGGTGGTGTGGCCAGGGCCCGGCTGCGTCACCTTCGTCACATCCTTGACGTACACGCTGGGGTTGGTCGAACCCGCCATGTCCATGGCCAGGCAGGCCACCATGAGGCCGTCGAAGAAGTGCGGCGCGTACACAGGAGGGGTGGTCCCGAACTTGTTCTTGAAGTCGCTCAGAAAGGCAGCCCCAGCGGCATCGTTGACGGCGAGAGCTGGCACCACCGAGACCATGTGCGCCTCCGTGTAGGAGGGTCCCATCGCCTGCACGTACTGACCGGTGGCCGTGAAGTCGCTCCCGATCACGGGGATGTCGGTACCGCCCTGGTGCTGCCACTGGACCGACCATTGGCCGGCATAGCCGGCGGTGGTCATCTGGAACAGGACCGCATCGGGATGCGCGTTGAGCACATCGGCCACATAGCCAGCGTAAGAGGTCACATTAACAGGCACATCAACATTGGCGACGATGTCGAGGCCCTCGTGCGCGGCCATCTTCCGCATGGATGGCACCAGGTCCTGCGACCCCTGGTCCGAGCTCAGGACGATCGCCAGCCGCTTGTACCCCTGCTGCTTGGCGTAGTAGACCATGGCCGCCCCGACGAAAGCATCGGACGGGCCAGTGCGAAAGCTGTATGTCCAATGGTGCGAGCTGTAGACGCCCGGCGTGCCAATGTAGGTGAAATTGACCATCTTGGCTTGTTCCAAGATGGGCAAGGCCGTCTGATAGCTATTGACGTCGGGACCAATGACCACGCTAAGGTTGTCACTGGCCAACGCCTTACGCAGCGAGGTCACGGTGTCCACCGGGTCGGGACCGTCGATCTCGTCGATGTTGATCCGGTGGCCATCGCAGCCGCCGGCGGCGTCGATCTGCTGGACCGCCAGCTCCAGGCCTTGGAGCTTGGCCGGCCCCAGGGAGGCGCGAGCGCCGCTGAACTCTGCCAGCAGCCCCACGTTCACCGTCCCGCTCGGGGCCGCTGAGCGACTGACAGCGCTGGAGCCGCAGGCGACGGCCGCCAGGGCGGCGACGGCGACGACCCCGGCGAGCCGCGGCCCAGACCGCATCATCACTTCCATCCCTCCGTTCCTCCTCTGGTGCTCGTGTCCGCTGCCATCTCGACCTCGCCTGACCCCAGGAACAGCCGTTCCAGCTCGCCGTCGGTGGCGACCGTGGCCGTCGGTCCCTGCAACCGCACACGGCCGCTGGTGAGCAGGTAGACGTAGTCGGAGTAGTCGAGCGCAGCCCGAACGTTCTGCTCGACCACGCAGACGGCCAAGCCGTCGCGCGCCAGCCGCGTCAGATGGCCCCAGACCCCCTCTGCAAGCGCCGGCGACAACCCCGCTGTCGCCTCATCCAAGAGCAGCACGCGAGGATCGCTCATCAGCGCTCGGCCGATGGCGACCATGTTCCGCTGGCCGCCGCTGAGCTTCCCCGCCGGCACCCGCAGGACGCTCCGTAGGTCGGGGAACAGCCCCAGGACCCGCTCCCATGCATCCCCGGAGCGCACATAGGTACCGATCTCCAGGTTCTCCCTCACCGAGAGCGTAGGGAACACGTTCGCAAGCTGAGGGACGTACGCCACCCCCTGCTGGACCAGGGCCCGTGGCGAGATCTGCTCCAGCTTGCGACCATCCAACGAGACGTCACCCCGGAATAGGCGTGCTTGACCGAACAGGGCCTTGATCAGGGTCGACTTGCCAGCTCCGTTGGGACCGATGATGGCGCTGACCTTGCCGGACTCGAAGACGGCAGAGACGTCGAAGACGATGCGCTGAGAGCCGTATCCAGCAGCGATGTGGTGCAGCTCGAGACCCATGACTCAGCCTCCGAAGTAGGCCTCGATCACCCGAGGATTGCGGCGCAGGTTCGCCATGGAGTCCCTGGCGATCACCCTGCCCGCGGCCATGACCAGCGCGCTCGAGCAGAGCCGCTCCACCTGCTCGAGCCGGTGCTCAACCATGAGGATGGTGAGCCCGGCCTCCTGATTGAGCCGGAGGAGCCAGTCCCCGAGTCGCCTCCGGTTGGCTGGGCTGACGCCGGCGAAGGGCTCGTCCAGGAGCAACATCTTGGGTCCGGTCAGGAGCGCGCGTGAAAGCTCAACCAGACGGCGCTGACCACCCGACACCTCGCTCGCGTACGTCCGTGCCAGCGGCGTCAGCTCGAAGTCCATCAGCGCAGCCTGGGCCAGCTCCAGATGGTGCCGTTCCTGGGCGCGCCAACCTCCAAGCAGCGCCCAGGGCAAGCGCTCGCCCCGCTGCCTTGGAGGAGCCGTGAGCAGGTTCGAGAGCACCGTCAGCCGGTCGAACACGCGGCTCACCTGGTAGGAGCGAACGAGGCCGGTGCGAGCGACCCGAAAGAGCGGCCAGCGGCTCACGTCCTGGCCGTCGAAGACGACCCGCCCGCGGTAGTCCCTGATCTGGCCCGACAGGCAGTCGAGCAAGGTCGATTTGCCCGCACCGTTGGGACCGATCAGCCCCAAGAACTCGCCCCGATGCACCTCGAAGGTGACACCGTTCACCGCCTGGACGCCGCCGAAGGCGTGGGCCAGGGCTTCGACGCGCAGGAGCGGCGCCGCTCCCGCCCCGCTAGCCATCGAGCGTCACCGTCGGGTGAGAGCCACGGGGCTCCTTGAGCCAGGCCCAGAGCCGGTGTCGCTCCTTCGGCTCCGGGAGGAGCCCCCAGGGCCGCCACCACAGCATCGCCATCACGATCAGGCCCAGGAACATGGTCTGGATGGTGGGCAGCAGGGCGAGATGGCCGCCGATCACGGGGAGGTACTTGCTGCCCTCGATCAAGAGGTCATAGGTGACCAACGATCCGACCACCCCGCCGACGGTCCAGCCCCTGCCTCCCACGATCACCGCGGCCAGCACCAAGAACGTCTCGTTGGGCTGCCATGCCTCTGTGTTCCAGGAGCCCAGGTAGAGCACGGTCAGCCCCCCCGCCATGCCCGCTGCCAGGCTTCCCACCGAGAAGGCCAGCAGCTTCAGCAGGAGCGGGTTCTTGCCCAGCGCCATGGCCGCGGTCTCATCCTCCCGGATGGCCCGCCACGCCCGTCCTAGGGGGGAGCGCTCAAGCCTCCAGGTGAGCAGGAAGATGAGGCCCAGGCAGATAAGGGAGATGGCGCAGAAGACCAACTGATAGTCCGCCTGCGACAGCTGGGACTCCCAGGGGCCGGGAACGTTCAGCAAGCCGACGTAACCATTGAACAGCCGCGGTTCGTCATTGATCACCGTCAGCAGCGCGTATCCGATTGCGGTCAGCGTGACCGCCAAGTACCAGACCGAGACCCGTGTGAAGACGATGATTCCGAGGACGGCACCGCAGGCGACGGTCACCGCCATGCCGAACAAGAGGTCCCACGGAAATGGCCACGAGAAGCCGCCGATGTAAGTTACGTAACCGTGCGACGGGGAAGGCGGCAGCGCCGCCACGCCGGTCGCGTATGCACCGATGGCAAGGAGGATTATGTAAGCAAGGTTGAGCAGGCCGGCAGTCCCGAATTGGACATTGAGCCCGATCACGTTGATCGCGTTGATGGAAGCAAGAATCACTAGCGTGACGATGTAGAATTCGACTTGCCCCATGACCGTTATCCCTCACGTAGCGAGGGGTGGCGTCCCCCGCCCAGGATGCCTTGCGGGCGCAGGATCACGACGACGATCATGCCGGCAAAGATGACTGCGGCCGATATGGCGGGGGTGACCGCAATGGAGCCTAGCGCCGCGAAGAGGCCGATCAGGACACTGGCGACAAGAGCCCCGACCGGACGGCCAATGCCACCGATGACAACGGCCGGGTAGATGAGGTAGAGGAAGCTGTCGCCGAGCGTGACGTCGAAGGCCCGTACCTGAAGGCAGAGGATGACCCCTGCGAGCCCGGCCAAGAAGCCGCTGATCGCCCAGGTCACATCAACGACCCGAGGCGTGTTCAGGCCGCAGGCGGTGGCCAGGCTCCGGTTGTCGGAGATCGCCCGCATCGAGCGGCCGATCCGAGTGAAGTGCAAGAGCAACTCGAGCGCCACCATGCAGCCCGTGGCGATCAGGACAAAGAAGAGCTGGTCGGCTCCCACCGAGAGGGAGCCAACCCGGACTTGAAGGTTCTGACTCGAGTGAAGCTCATAGGTGTTAGGCCCCCATATCACTATGTATACCTGGTTCAGCATGAACCCAACAATAAATGTCACGATCAGCATCGTGAACGGATCTCTGGCTCTCCTTGCGAAGCGAGCGAAAATGACGCGATTGAAGGCCATGCCAAGGCAAGCGGTCGCGACCCCACCGACTAGCATCGCCAGCCACACGTTCAACCCGAGCAATGTGACGTTGACGGCTAGTGCGACGAAGGCTCCGAAGGTCAGCAGCTCTGTATAGCCGAAGTTGAGATAGTTGGTTACGCCGAACTGGAGAGTCAACCCGACCGCAGCAAGCGCTACAACAGCTGAGTCAACAGCACCCAGGAGCAGGACGGCGATCACCTGACCCATGCAAGGAGTCTAGTTCGGTCGAGATCAGAGAACAAGACCCTCATGACCTATCAAACAATAGGTTTGAACCTATGCCAGCTCCTCCCAGCACGGTTCACCCACCTGGCGATAGGAGGGTTGCTCCAGGGTCTAGGCAATGGATCCCTCCCACCTGGTCTGATGTGCTTCTGCCTCAGGCGCTTGGCGACCAGGGAAGCGAGCTGGGTCGGAGAGGACGTGAGTCTTGACGATGCTGGTGGCAGAGAAGGCTGGGACGAGCAGGCGCGACGTCCCGTCACCCCCGCGCTGACCTGGCGCTCGCACCATGGTCACCCAAGGCGATCGACCGTCTTCGTGGCCCCGGCCACATCGCCGATGCCCGTGCCCTCGAGGTGGCACGGTGGCTCCTGCATCTCAGGCCCGCCCCCACCGACACCCAGGTCGCCCAGACCCGGAGCAGGGTCGGGCGGCGGAACGCCGCCCAGGGCGAGCCCCGACGCGCTCGCCCGGCCTTGCCCCTCCAGGAGCGGCCCGAGCCTCGGGACCCCGAGGCCGCCCGGCACCTGGGCCAGAGGGGTTGGGAATGCTGGCCGTTGAGCGGTTGTGAGCGATCCCTGGCGGCTTACGACCACGCCCCATGAACCTGAAGGGTGGGCCGAGCGACCGGGTGCGTCGTCTCCCACCGCCCGTCGCCGGCTGAAGGCCGGTCAGCTGCCGGTACCGGCGCGGCCTGGACGCCTACCAGGAGACCGGTGAGTCGAAGGATCCGCCGTCCTCTCACGGGCCGCACCGGCGCTGGGACCGGGCGAAGCAGACCGAGCGCGTGGACCAAAAGGCCGATGAGGTCTGGGGGCCAACGATCCCCCAAGGAGGCCTCCGCCAACGGGATCGAGGACTCAGCCGACCGGCGCTGGCAGGACTTGAGCTCGGGCAAGCTCGAAGGCCCCGGTCGGGCTCCCGAGGCTCGAGAAGAAGGGCCGGGACCCGGATCGGTGCAGCGTCACCACCGGGTCGGCAGGGTGCGCCCCCAGGAGGGCACCCGACGGCTGGAGCGGCTGGCGCGTCTCGGCCGGGCGCGGATCCTGGCCGCCACCCTGAAGCGAGTCGGGGAGCGCTGGTGGCCTCCGAGTTGAGATCCAACGGCCCCCGGGGATCCCCACGGGACGGGCCCGGGGTCCCATCGGAACCGGTTCCGATGGGACCGTCGCGCTCTCGGTCGCAACGGCGAGCTGGACCAGGGTCGAGGCCTGCCTCTCAGCCCATGGGCCGCCGCAGGGACGTCCTCAACGCAGCGCCGCCAGCGACGCTCACGGTGGTGGGGGAGGCCCTCATCGCCCCAGGAAGGCCGCCCTGGCCATCGATCACGGGGGTCCGTCGTCCCCGCATCCGTCGACCTCGGCGCCCGTCGCGCCCACCCATCCCTTGCCGATCCTGGCCAAGGCGCCCACCGCGCGCCGGCACCGACGACGAGCCGGGAGATGGCACGTACCTCCCCTCGCCGGCTGGCCCCGGGGGGAGGCCCAGGGCCGCCGCCCGGGGCCAGGAGCGCCCCACCGCCCGTCTCCCCAGCGACGACGCGACCACCATCTCGGCGTGCCCTTCGCCTCCCTCCCAGCGCTCACCCCCCCTCACGTGGTAAGCGCCCAGGCAGGCAGCCAGGCCCCGGAAGCCGCCCCCGGCATCCACCGCGGAGCACCGCCCTCGGCTCCCGACCAACACCACCTTGGCTCGGCTGGTCGCTGCCGCCTCCAGCAACCGGAGCAGCCCTCGGCTCCCGATCGTGGCGGCCTCGACCAAGATCACCACCATCCCTCCAGCGGAGGGCGCCCCCTGACCCAGCTCCGGCAGCAGCTGGTCCGGGGTGTGGTAAGGCTCGATCCCGACTCCCCGGCGAAGCTCGTCCCGGCCCCGGACGCTGGGAGCGCAGCCCACCACCGGGATGCCGGCCCGCCAGCAAGCGGCGACGTAGGGGCGGAGGGCAGCGGCGCCGGCCCTGGGGGTGGCCTCCACGCACTCCACGCCGGCCCCGGAGCGGGCCAGCCGGATCGTCAGCTCCACCTGGTCGGCATCCGGGGCGGGTTGGCGCCCCCGGCCGCCCCGGAGCACCGCCTCCAGGATCGTCTCGGGCACCACCGCCACCCCCTCCCGCCGTCGCCGCAACGCTCCCTCGACCAGTCGCGCCTCGAGGTCCAGCAGCTCAGGGGTGGACCAGCGCCGCTCGCGGGTCGGGACCGCGACCACTCGGCCGTCGGTTCGCCGGATCACGTCCTGGTCGCGGGGCCCGCCCACCACCGAGACCACCTCCTTGGAGGCAAGCAGGGCGTGCGCCTGGCGTAGCACCTCCGACACCGGGAGGCCCGACCGGGCCTCGGCGGCCAGGGCCTGGACCACATCCCGCTCACCGAAGGTGGAGGCGTGCTCGGTGAGCCGGGCCGTGACCCGGCGGTGGAGGTCGGGGTCGGGCCTCAGCGGGGACGCCCCCCTCACCCGGTGGAGCACCCGGGCCAGCTGCTCAGGGTCGAAGCCGACCGCGGCCGCCTCCTCCCGCCAGCTGGCCCGCAGCTCCGAGGTGGCCAGGTGGTGGAGCTTGGCCGCCCGGGTCTGGCGGGCCGCGATCTCCAGCGCCTCTGGGGATCCAACGGCGATGGGCTCCAGGCCCAGCCGCTCCCGCTCCCGGTTGATGCGCTCGGTCACCTCCGCCACCCGCCCCCGGATCTCCCACGACCGCTTGGAGAAGCGGGCGATCAGCGCCTCCGGCACCCCCACCACGTCGGCGATGCCGTGCACCACCTCACCCCACCCCACCCCCAGCTCCACGCTCAGCCGGTGGCGGAGGTGGGCCGCGTAGAGGTGGCCGGTGGTCTTGGCCTGGACGAAGAGCAGGCGGGCATCCAGCGCCCCCCAGCGGCCGTCCTCGCCCCGGCAGAGGTTGGCGACCAGGACGTGGGAGTGGAGGTGGGGGTCGTTGGCCCGCGAGGTGCGCTGGCGGAAGACGGCGGCCACCAGGCCGCTGCTCCCCACCTGGCGGAGGCCGTTGGTGCCCCGCCGGCCCCGGGCCGCCGCCCGCTCCAGGTAGGCCACGGCCTCGGAGACCGCCTCCGCGTGGGCCTGCTCGACGACCCGGTCCAGCCGTCGGTCCCCGACCCGGACGCGGTCGCCGAAGGCCCAGAGCAGGCTCACGCTCTTGGGGACCGTGAAGCAGGCGTCGAAGCCCGGGGTGCGCCGGCCCGAGGGGGCCGGGGCCACCAGTCGCGTCCCGAGCCAGCTCCCGTCCTCCTGTCGCCTCGCCCCCGGCTCATAGCCGGCGAGCACGGCCAGCAGCGCCCGATCCTGGACCCGGCCCTGCAGGCCCAGGTCGCGGGCCCCGCCGCCGAGCCAGCGCCCGGCCACCTCGCCCCGCTCGGCGTCGTGCTCGGAGGCGTCGGCCCCCACCGCCTGGAGGTGGTACTCCTCTCGACCGCGACCGAGCCGAGCCAGGGCGAGCACGGTGCCGCCTCCGCCGGCGAGCGCCTCAGCACCGGCCCTCCGACCTCGGGGAGGGAGGAGCCCCCTCCCCGGGGCTCGCCCCCCACCCCCCGGCACGGAGGTGGCCTCGGGCGTGGGCGTCCGGATCCCGGCTCACCGAGCCGGCCCTCCGGGGTCGAGAACCAGCTCGGCCCACTCGTTCCTCCGGCCCAGGTCGTGCTCGGCGGCGAGGCGCAGGTAGCTCCAGAGCGGCCGGGAGTCGGCGTGGCCCAGGGCCGCTCGCAGACGCTCGAGCCTCCAGCCCAGCTGGCAGGCCACCGCGGCGAAGGTGCGCCGAAAGGCCTGGGCATGGACCCGAAAGCCGACCTTGGCCTGGAGGCGGTCGAGCATGGAGTCGATGCCGGCAGGACGGTACGGTCTCCCCCGCGCGCTGACCACCAGCGAGGGGAAGTCGGTCGGTGGCCGGTGCCGTGCCCGGTAGCGCTCGATCGCCATCGCCAGCCCGGGGGCGATCGGCACCCACCGGACCCTCGCGCCCTTGGCACCCTCCCAACGCACCCGCAGCGCGGGCCGCCCTCCCTCGGCGGGGTCAACCCGCAGGTCGGGGAGGCCATCCAGATCCCCCATTGCCAGCTGGCACAGCTCCGAGGTCCGTACCCCCGAGCCGACCAGGAGGCGCACCACCAGCTCCTGCTGCGGGAAGCCCGGATGGCAGGCGGCGAGGATCCGATCCAGCTGCGAGCGGTGGTACACGATCGGCTCCGGCACCGAGCCCCTCCTCCGGGGAGGGTTGAGGCACAGCCAGCCGCGAGATCGGTCGACGAGAGCGCCAGAGGCATTCCCGGGCAGCGTCAGCCGCTGGAACTCGGTGTCCCTCAGCATCCTCACCTCCATGGCCCGCTCCCGATTCTGCGAAGGGCAGGATGGGCGGGTCAGCCAGCAGAGCGATCCATCCCCCAGATCCCGGCGAGGTTCCAGCGCCGTCCCCACCCGATGCCACCAGCACCTTCCCAGGAGCGGGTGAGCTCGTTGAGGAATCGTTGAGGCCGGCGCGGGTAGCGTCGAGGAGGTGGACACTCCAACCGTCGCGGACCTCTGGGGCCAGGAGCTCTTCAGCGAGGCCGGTGAGCATCTGGGTCGGATCGAGGCGGTGGGGATGACCCGGGACCGCATTCCCCATCGCGTCGGCGTGCGCTCCGCGGCGGGGGGGTCGAGGCTCCGCTTCTTCCCCCTCACCCAGGTCCAGCGCGTCGACGGCCGGCTGGTCCTCGGTGGCGCGCCACCGCCGTAGCCCGCCCGAGAGCGGACCGACGTCGTGCTTGCGGCCGACCATCCGGCGGATGCTGGCAGTGGTGCCCCCACGAGCACGAGTCGCCCGGATCGTCGGCTGGGCCGGCGCCCTGGTCGGGCCCGCCCTGGTGACGGCCGCGCTCGTCCACCTGGGGGGCCCGGAGCGGCGCGACTACGTCTTCGTCTACCTGGGGCTGGTGGCGGTGCTGGGCGTCCTGGACGGGCTGTGGCCGTCGGTCGCCGCCGCCGTCCTCAGCTTCCTGCTGGTCGACTTCTTCTTCGTCCCCCCGGTCGGCACCCTCACCATCGCCGACGAGCAGGACATCGTCAACCTGCTCGCTTTCATGGCCACGGCGGGGGTGGTCGGCCTCCTCGCCTCCCACCGGCGCCGAGCCCTCCTGGAGGCCAGGGCCCTGGCCGAGAGCCTGCGCCAGGCCAACGCCGAGCTGGCCAGGCTCAACAAGGAGCAGGCGACGGCGGCCCGGGCCGCCCTCACCCTGGCCCGCAGCCAGGAGCAGGTCCGGGCGCTGCAGGAGCTGGACCGCTCCCGTCGCCAGCTGCTGGCCAGCGTCTCCCACGAGCTGCGCACCCCCCTGGGCACGATCCTGACCGAGAGCACGGCACCGGCGGCGGACGGCCAGGCCGAGGTCGGGCGACGTCTGCGGGTCATCGCCGAGGAGGCGCAGCGGCTGAAGACGCTGGTGGACGACATGCTCGATCTCGCCGTGATCGAGAACGGCACCCTGGAGCTGCGCCTCGAGGCGGTGCGGTTGGCCGACGCCATCGAGGCCGCCGTCGAGCGGCTGCACCGGACCTCGCCCGGGCGAAGGGTCACCTGGGAGGAGTCGGCGGCCGACCTCGACGTCCTCGCCGACTGGGGACGCCTGCTCCAGATCCTGGACAACCTGCTCGCCAACGCCGACCGGTTCGCGCCACCGGGGACCGCGATCGAGGTCGGCGTCGAGCCCGAGGGGCGGGGCTGGGTCGTGGTGCGGGTTCGCGACCGCGGGCCTGGCGTCCCAGGGGAGCTACGGGATCGGCTCTTCGAGCCCTTCACCCGGGGGGCGGCGGAGGGGACGGGCCGGGCGGCGGGCACCGGCCTCGGCCTGGCCATCGTCAAGGGGCTGGTCGAGGCCCACGCCGGCTCGGTGGGGCTGGAGGACCACGACGGCCCTGGCGCCTGCTTCCGCTTCACCCTGCCGCTGGCGGAGGGCACGGGGTGATGGCCCGGGTCTTGGTCGTCGAGGACGACGTGGCCATGCGCGACGCGATCCGGTCGATCCTGGAGCGGAGCGGCCACGAGCCCAGCCTCGCCGGCGACGGGGCGACGGGATCGAGGATGCTGAGGGCCGGCGCCTACGACGTGTTGTTGCTCGACATCGGGCTGCCCTTCGTGGACGGGTGGGAGATCCTACGCTCGCTGGGGACCGGCCGGAGGCCGTCGGTGATCGTCGTCAGCGCCCGCGGCGAGGAGCGAGACAAGGTGCGGGCATTGGACCTGGGCGCCGACGACTACCTGGCCAAGCCCTTCGGCGCCGACGAGCTGCTGGCCCGCATCCGGGCCGTGCTCCGCCGGGCGCACCCGGAGGTCGTGGCCGCCCCCGCCATCCAGGTCGGCGAGGTCGTGGTCGACCTCCAGCGCCGCTTGGTGACGAGGTCGGGGGTGGAGGTCAGGCTCTCCCCGACCGAGTACGGCCTGCTCGCCCGGCTGGCCCGCGAGGTGGGCACGGTGGTGGACCATCGCACGTTGCTCCGTGACGTCTGGGGCCCCTCCCACGTCCACGAACGGAACTACCTATGGACGTTCGTCCAGCGGCTCCGTCAGAAGCTCGAGGACGACCCCCGTCACCCTCAGGTCATCGTCAGCGTGGGCAGCCGCGGCTACCGGCTGGGCGGGCCGCCCGACCCCGAGCGCTAGCGGGGCGCGCTCCAGCCGCTGGTCCTGTTGAGCCGCCGTTGAGGCATCGCCGCCTACGGTCGAGGTATGCCACTCGACCTCTGGATGCTGGGCTTCCTGCTCCTGCTGACGGCCACGAGCCTCCTCTACGCGGTCGGGCTGAGGGAGCTGCCCTGATGGCGCCCGAGGCGCTCGCCGGCGTGCTCGCGCTGCTGGTGACCATCTACCTCTTCGTGGCTCTGCTGTTCCCGGAGCGATTCTGAGGTGGCCCTGGACGTCCTCGGCGTCGCCGTCACCTTCCTCGTCGCCTTCGGGGCCGCCTGGGCCATCGGCCCCTACCTGCATCGGGTGTTCACCGGCGAGCGGGTCTTCCTGAGCCCGCTCGTGCGGCCGGCGGAGCGCGCCCTCTATCGGCTCTCAGGCATCGAGGAGGGCCAGGAGCAGAGCTGGGTCCGGTACCTGGTCGCCATGCTCCTGGTCCAGGTGATAAGCCTGCTGCTGACCTACCTCATCCTGCGCACCCAGAACCATCTGCCACTCAACCCCATGGGCTTCGGCCCGGTTGCCCCCGACCTGGCGCTGAACACCGCGATCAGCTTTGCCACCAACACCAACTGGCAGAACTACAGCGGCGAGCAGACGATGTCCTACCTCAGCCAGATGCTGGGGCTGACCCTCCACAACTTCCTGTCGGCGGCGACCGGCATCGCGCTGGCGGTGGCGCTGGTCCGCGCC
>DATGLL010000239.1:0-15074 GCA_035294145.1 Candidatus Dormiibacterota bacterium
AACGCAGGCGCCGCAGTCGATGCACTCGTCGGGGTCGATGTAGTACATCTCGGCCTCGTCGTCGGTGTGGATGCAGTCGACCGGGCAGACCTCGACGCAGGAGGCGTCCTTCACGCCGATGCAGGGCTGGGTGATGACGTAAGCCACGCTCGGAATTCTAGCGATCCGCTGGGATCGCCATCGTGGCCGGGCCCACGATCGTCTACTCCGTCGCCTCTTGACGGTTCATCAGCGCGGTCGCTGCCGCCTCGAAATAGCGCTCGAAGGCCTCCCGCACCGGGGGCGGCAGCTCGACCGCGTCCATGGCCTCCCGCATCCGCTGTAACCAGGCATCGCGCTCGACCCGGCCGATGGGAATGGGGAGATGGCGCAGGCGAAGCCGGGGGTGGCCGCGGCGCTCGCTGTACCAGGAGGGCCCTCCCCAGTACTGGATGAGGAAGAGGCGGAGGTGCTCCTCGGCGGCGGCGAACCGGGCCGGGTCGCGGGGGTACAGGGGTCGGAGGATCGGGTCCTCGGCCACCCCGGCGTAGAAGCGTCGGACCAAGCGGGTGAAGGTGGGCTCGCCGCCAGCGGCCTCGTACATGGAGAGGAGTCTCCCGCTCATCTCAGGCTCCAACCGGCGATCCCCCCGTCGCCCCACTGATCCGGCCCTCCCCTTGGCAGCGGGGACCGTCCACGCATGCCCTGAGCCACCTCGCCATCATCCTTCGAGGGTAGCCAGAGCGACCGGTCGGCAGTGCCCCTGATGGCCGGCCCCGACCGAGGTCGGCCCGGGTCTCACGACGAGGGGGCGACCGCGGTGGTCCCGAGCAGCGCCCGCGCCTCCTCGCAGATGCGATCCACGCTGGGGATGACGGCCTGCTCCAGTGGCTCCGAGAAGGGGATAGGGACGTCGGGCACCGCCAGCCGCCGGATCGGGGCCCGAAGGGCGCCGAAGGCGCTGGCTTGGATGCGAAAGGCCAGCTCGCCGGACATGCCGTAGCTCTGGTAGTCCTCGTCCACGATCAGCACCCGGCCGGTCTTTCGCGCCGATGCCGCCAGGGTCTGGGCGTCCAGCGGCACCAGGGTGCGGACGTCCACCACCTCGGCCGAGACCCCCTCACTGGCCAGGCGCTCGGCGGCCCGCAGGCAGCGGTGGACCATGAGGCCAGCCGCGACCATGGTCAGGTCGCCGCCTTCGCGTCGGATCGCCGCTCGCCCCAGCTCCACGGTGTAGGGCTCCTCAGGCACCTCCTCCTCCGTCCCCTCGAAGGGGAGGAAGGGAAGACCGGTGAGCAACTTGTGCCCGAAGACCACCACCGGGTTGGAGTCCCGCAGGGCGCTGGTGGTGAGGCCCTTGGCATCGTAGGCGGTGGCGGGCACGACGACCTTGAATCCCGGAAGGTGGGCGAAGAGCCCGTAGAGCACCTGCGAGTGCTGGGCGGCGTCTCCATAGCCGCCGCCGACGGCGGTCAGGACCGTCACCGGCATCGCCATCTGGCCGCCGGACATGTAGTGGTTCTTGGCCATGTGGTTGAACATCTGGTCGAAGCCGGCGCCCAGGAAGTCGACGAACATCAGCGAGACCACCGGGCGCAGGCCGACGGCTGCGGCCCCCACCGCCATGCCCATGAAGGTCTGCTCGGTGATCGGGGTGTCCACGACCCGGTCCCGACCGTACTTCTGCAGCAGCCCCATCGAGAACCCGAACACCGCCCCCCAGTAGGTGACGTCCTCCCCGAGCACGACGACGGCGGGGTCCGACGCCATCTCCTGGTCGACCGCCTCCGCGATCGCAGCCGCAATGCCGCGCATCCTTCGCATCCGACTACCTCCTCCTCACCCGACCTGCCGGTCTCCCCTCAGCGGAAGACGCCCACCAGCGCCTCCCGGGGCTGGGGCAGCGGGCTGCGCTCGGCGAAGGCCACGGCGGCTGTGGCCTCACCCCGAGCCTCGGCCTCGACCTGCGCCAGACGGTGATCGTCCGCCCAGCCCAAGCGCCGCAGGCGTCCTCTCAACCGGGAGATGGGGTCCAGGGCGCGCCAGCGCCCCACCTCCTCCTCGGTCCGGTACTCCTGGGCGTCGCCCTCGAAGTGCCCGCGGTAGCGGTAGCACACGGCCTCGATCACGCTCGGGCCCCTTCCCTGCCGGGCGTCCTCGATCGCCCGACGGGCCGCCCGGCGGACGTCCATCACGTCCATGCCGTCGACCAGGGCGGCCGGGATGTTGTAGCCAAGCGCGCGTTGGAACTGGTGGGGTTGGGCGAGGCCGGCCCACTTGGGGGTGGAGTCCGCATAGAGGTTGTCCTCGATGACGATCACCAGCGGCAGCTGCCACAGCGCGGCCGCGTTCAACGTCTCGGCGAAGGTGCCGTGGTTGGCGGCGCCCTCGCCGGCGAAGGCCACTGCCACCCGGGGCTCGCCCCGATGACGGAAGGCAAAGGCGGCCCCGGCCGCCTGGGGGAAGGAGGCGCCGACGATGCCGCTGCAGGCGAAGTTCCGTTCCCGGTCGAAGAGGTGCATGTGGCCGCCCTTGCCGCGGCAGAGGCCGGTCTCCCGGCCGAAGATCTCCGCCGCCAGCCGACCGGGGTCCACCCCCTTGGCCAGGGCGTGGTGGTGCGGCCGATGCGTGCTGACCACCACGTCCTCCGCCTTGAGCAGCGGGCAGACGCCGACCGCCACCGCCTCCTGGCCCACGGCCAGGTGCATCTCGCCTCGGATGGGTCCGCTGGCCATGTCGAACTGAGGGGTCTTCCCCACCGCGTATCGTTCGGCGATGGCCTCCTCGAAGGCTCGGATCAAGCACATGGCGCGGTACGCCTGAAGGAGGTCGTCCGCGGTCAGCTGGTCCTGCTCGACGAGGTAGCGCAGGTCGGTGTCACTGGGTTCCGGTTTCCACATGCCACCACCTCCACCCAAGGTCAGGCCCCTCCGCCCGACCAGGTCTCGACCATCTCCAAACGCTAGACGCGCGCGTTCGGCGAGTCAAACCTGAGAGGGTGACGCCTCGCGTCAGCAGGCCTGCCCTGTCCTTCCCTTCCTCGGCCCGGGTCGTCATCTCCTCGGTGCGGGGTGATGCCGTCAGGTCACGGCTGTGCGGACCCCGGGCGCGGGCCGCTGAGGGGCAGGGCCTCCTCCGTCAGATCGATGGCGGAGCCGATCGGCGATCCGACCGATCGCCCGGCGCAACTAGCGCCAGCTGAGTTCCCCGATGACATGCCCCGCCGGCGCGGCAGATGTCACCCCCGGTCTCTCCTCTCCCAGTTGTCGTAGAGCCGTTCACGCGACGGGGGCGACGCTCGTCGGTCCGCTGCCGGCTACGGTCGGATCAAGCACCCCGTCCGTCGGCGGCGCGATCCGTCATCCCGCTTGCCCATGCCTCCCGGATTGGAGGAGATTGGTCGCCTTTTGGAAACCTCCATCGCGGGTACGAACATGGGTGCCCAAGACGTCTGAGTCGGTCGACGCTGGCGAGGTCCTCTCCCGTCGCTATCGGCCGGTCGGGAAGGAGGCCGGCGCGGTCGCCTCGGCGGTCGCCGTGGGCGCCCCTCCGGCGCCGGCCTCGATCGCCAGCAGGCATCGCTTCCACTTGAGGCCAGCGGCGAAGCCGACCAGACGGCCATCGCTGCCGACCACCCGGTGGCAGGGCACAAGGATGGGCACGGGGTTGGCACCGACGGCGGCACCCACCGCCCGGAGAGCGGTGGCACGGCCCAGCGCCGTGGCCACCTCCCGGTAGGTCCGGACCTCGCCGTAGGGGATGGCCAGCAGCTGACGCCAGACGCCGAGCTGGAAGGGGGTGCCGGAGAGGTCGATGGGGACCGAGAAGCTTCGGAGCTGGCCGCCGAGGTAGGCCTCGAGCTCCTCAGCCAGGAGACGGAGCCGTGGGTCGATCTTCGAGCGCGCAGCCATCTGGGTCGCCTGGGGATGGTCCGGGTCCGGGAAGCGCAAGGCCCGAAGGCCGAGGTCGGAGAAACAGGCTTCGAACGTGCCCTGCGAGGTCGGGATCGGGGCGACGGTCAGGGCGCGGCGCTCGGAGGTCATGGATGCCGTCATCATGGGCCTTTGAACCCCGTGACGGCGGCTGCGGTTGCAGTCGAGGGCGACATCTCAGAGCGTTCCCAGGCCGTGCTCGGGATCGACCCACGAGGTGCCCCGTCCTCTGAACCCGGCCTCGGCCGCCGGAGGGAGGGCGGCGCATCGTGCGGTGGGTACCATGCGGACGAGGATGACGGCGGCAGGGGATCGGCGTCGGCTGCTGCTCGACGCGGCCCTGGAGGTGGCCGCTGCTGGGGGGCTCAGGGCCCTCACCCACCGGGCAGTCGAGGCGCGGGCGGGGCTGAGCCCGGGAAGCGCCTCCTACTACTTCCGAACCCGTCTCGCCCTGCTCGATGCCCTCGCCCAGCACATCAGCCGGCTCGACGCCGAGGACCTCGTCGCCCTCGACCCGGGGAGGGTCGAGGGTCCCGCTGCCACAGCGCGGGAGCGGTTGCTGGAGGTGATGACGGACCTGCTCGAGCGCTGGGCAGGTGCCGGCCGGGCACGAACCCTGGTCCGCTACCAGCTCCTCCTGGACCGGGCGGCTCGCGAGGGGGCTGACACCGGCGGGGGCTGGAAGGCTCGCTTCGCGGAGCGGGCGGCGACAGCCCTCGGGCTGGACCTGGCCCAGTGCCGGCTGCTGGCGACGGCCCTGGACGGGCTGCTCCTGGAGACGACCCTGCAGGCCCGGCCGGCGGACCGCACCGAGATCCGCTCCCGGCTAGATCGGTTGCTGGGGGGACTGCTGCCCGGCCCCTGATCGGCCTGACCCGATCGTCTACCCGGCCCGGAGGCGACGCAGGGCCAGCTCCACCGCCTCGGCGGCGGCGGCGATGCAGGAGGCGATACCGCCGCCCCGGTAGCCGCCGCTGGCCAGGGCGAGGCCGGGGGGGAGCGCTGCCTGGACCCGGGCCGCACGCCCTGGGTCCAGGGATCGAGGGTCGGGCACCGCCTGCTGCCAGCGGATGACGTCGGTCGGCCCGGGCGCAGGCGCCGGCCCCAAGGCCAGGGTCAGCTCCTGATGCACCGTCCGGACCAGGGTGCGGTCGTCGAGCTCGGCCCACTCCCGGCGGCCCGACCCGCCGACGGTCACACGCATCGCGGTGCACCCGGGACGGTCCAGGTGGGGCCACTTGGCGGAGAGCCAGGTACAGCCGCTGATCAGGCGGCCGTCCCGCTCCGCGACCAGGAACCCGCTCCCGGGCAGCGCCCAGGGCCGGCCTGGGTAGATCAGGTTGATCACCGCCAGGTCCAGGTATCGAATCTCCATCAGCTCGCCGGCAGCCCCGGGGCTGAGGGCCGAGACCAGCCGGGCCGCTTGGGGGGCCGGTACTCCGACCACGACCGCGTCGGCGGAGATCGCCTCCCCGGTGGCGAGCCGGACCGAGAGCCCGGCGCCGGAGGGGGCCTCCACGCCCTCGACCGGGGCGAGCAGCCGGACCTGGACCTGCCGTGCCCTCAGCTCCTGCTCCAGCCGCTCCACCAGCCGTTGCAGCCCATCCCGCAGCGAGAGCAGGCGGGCCGGTAGCGGGCGGGCCGCCGCCGGACGGCCGGTCTCGGCCTCGAGGGGGCGAAGCCCTGTCCCCTCCCATCGGTAGGCCTGGGTGGTGAGCGTCCCCACCAGCTCCGCTTCCAACCCCAGCTCCCGGCACAGGGCGACCACCTCGGGGCGGTCCAAGAACCCGTCCGGTCCTCCCTCCAGGGGCAGGCCCGCCAGCGGTCGGGTGAGGATCTTGCCCCCCAGCCTCGGGCCGCGCTCCAAGAGCAGCACCCGTGCTCCCGCGCGGGCGAGGGCGTAGGCGGAGGCGAGACCGCTGATCCCTCCCCCGACCACCACCACCTGGCCACCCCCACCCCCCACCTCCCTGTCCGGGTCGGGTCCTGCCTCCACGGGTCGGGTGGCGCCGCTGAGGATCGACTCGTCCGTCATCGCCCTGCATCTTGCCACCACCGCTCCCGCGGGTGGCCGTCAGCCGGCCGGGCCGTGCTCGGCGACCACGCGCGTCCCCCGGCCAGGCACGAGCACCACCGCGTGCAGCGAGATTGGCTCCGGTCGGTCGGAGGCGGGGCGGAGGTGGATCGAGGTCAGCACGGTGCGGACCACGAGCGCCATCTCGAAGCTGGCGAAGGCCGCTCCCAGGCAGCGTCGGATGCCCCCGCCGAAGGGGATCCAGGCGCCTGGTTCCGGTGCCACGCCCAGGAAGCGCTCCGGGCGGAACCGCTCCGGGTCGGGGTAGAGATCCGATCGGTGATGGGTGAGATAGATGGCGGCCCCGACCGAGACGCCAGGCGGCAGCCGGTAGGGGCCCAGCTCGAGGTCGCGCCGCAGCCGCCGTGAGGTCATCCGGAAGATGGGCCGGAGCCGGAGCGTCTCCTGCACCACCGCCTCCAGGTAGCGATCGTCGACCCGCGCCCGCTCCATGGCCTCGGGGTGCCGGAGGAGGAGCTCGAAGCACCAGGCCAGCGTGGTGGCCGTGGTCTCGTGCCCGGCCACGAGCAGAGTCAGGAGCTGGTCGCGCAACCCTTGGAGGTCGAGGTCGTGGGTCTCGTCCGCCAGCAGGTCGGCCAAGAGGCCCCGATCCGGTCCCGACCTTCGCCGCTCCTTGATCTCCTCCTCCAGGAGGGCGTCGACCTGGGCCTTGTGACGCAGGAACCGCCCCCAGGGGCTTCGGGGGCCGAGGTCCCGCCGGGTGCCGGGCAGGACCATCCAGCTGCTGCCCATGGCCAGCAGCTCGGTGAGCAACCGCCGGAGGAGGTCCAGCCGCGGCCCGGCCTCGAGGCCGAAGACCACCTGGAGGATCACCTCCAGGGTCAAGGCCCGCATCCGGGGCAGCAGCGGGAACGGCGTCCCCCGGGGCCAGCGGGCGACCTCGCGCAGGGTGAGGTCGACAATCGCCGCCTGGTGCCGGCGCATGGCCTCGCCCCGGAAGGAAGGTCCCAGGAGCTGCCGGAGCCGCAGGTGCTCGGCCCCGTCCAGCATCAGCAGCGAGCGGGTGCCCAGGAGCGGGGCCAGGAGGGCGTTGGCCTCGCCGGCGCTGGCCATCTCCGGTCGCAGCCCGAGCACCGTGGGCACCAGCGCCGGGTCGGCGGTCAGCACCAGCTCGCCGCTGAAGCTGAGGCGCAGCCGGTGAGGGTCGCCGTAGCGCCGCGCCGCCCAGACCGGGAATCCGACCGGCCGTGCCAGCCAGAGCGCGGTCTGGACCCAGGTCGGGAGGGGCGGGCCGGGGGGAAGCAGGCCACGCATCCCACCCTCCTCGCCTCACCGGATGGCCCCAGAGGGCCTCAGGACCCGCACGACCCATGATCGGCGGGGGATCTTTACGTGGTGCTGACCCTGTCCCCACATCCCCTCGCCTATCGTAGAGCCCGACATGGGAGAGCGTGGCGCCGATCGGCGCCTCTCGGAGCAGGCTGGCCGCCTCGCCGGTCGAGCCGTTGGCCGGCTGGGACGGCGGCTCCTCCGTTGGGCCCCGATGCGAGAGGCGGTGCGACGAGCGGCGACGGAGGCCCGGCGCGAGGGCGCCGAGGGACCGTCCTCGGGCCAGTGACCCTGGCTCGCGCCGTTGGGATGGGCGCCTGGTGAGCAACGGCGAAGCCCGCCTGCGCGAGCTCCTGGGGCAGCGGATCCTGGTGCTGGATGGCGCCATGGGCACCATGCTCCAGGCCCACAGGCTTCAGGAGGCGGATTTCCGGGGCCGGCGCTTCCAGGGCCATCCCCGCTCGCTGCAGGGCAACCACGATCTGCTCTGCTTGACCCGACCTGAGCTGGTCGAGGGGGTCCACCGTGCCTACCTGGAGGCGGGGGCCGACATCATCACCACCAACACCTTCACCGCCACCCCGGCCTCCCAGGCGGACTACGGCCTGGAGGACGTGGTCTACGACCTGAACCGGGCCGGGGCCGAGGTCGCGCGACGGGCGATGGTGGGGTACCACGATCGGTTCGTGGCCGGCTCCCTGGGGCCGACCAGCACGACCCTCTCCCTCTCCCCCCGGGTGGACGACCCCTCCTATCGGGCGGCCACCTGGGATGGGCTGTACGCGGGTTACGCGGAAGCTGTGCGGGGGCTGCGCGACGGAGGCGTCGACCTCCTCCTGATCGAGACCGTCTTCGACACCCTCAACGCCAAGGCCGCCATCGCCGCCGCCCGAGACGTGGCGCCGGAACTCCCCCTGGTGATCTCGATCTCGATCGTGGACCGATCCGGCCGGAACCTCTCCGGCCAGACCGTGGAGGCCTTCTGGATCTCGGTCGAGCACGCGGAACCGTTGGCGGTGGGCATCAACTGCTCGCTGGGCGCAGCCGAGCTGCGACCGTACCTCGCGGACCTGGCCAGGATCGCCTCCACCCACGTTCTCTGCTACCCCAACGCTGGCCTGCCCAATCCCCTGGGAGCCTACGAGGAGCCGCCCGAGGCCACCGCTCGGTGGCTGCGGGCGTTCGCCAGCGAGGGGTTGGTCAACGCGGTCGGCGGCTGCTGTGGGACCACGCCCGAGCACGTGGCCGCCGTCCGTCGGGCGGTCGAGGGCCTGCCGCCGAGGAGGGTGCCGCCCCGGGCCCGGTGGCCCCGGTTCAGCGGGCTCGATCCCTTCCAGGTCCGCGACGCGACCTTCATCGTGGTCGGGGAGCGAACCAACGTGACCGGGTCCCGTCGCTTCCGCCGGTTGGTCGAGGCCGAGGACGACGCCGGGGCGCTCCAGGTGGCCCTGGAGCAGGTGCGTGGAGGCGCCAACCTCCTGGACGTCAACATGGACGCCGACCTGCTCGACGCCGAGCGGGCCATGGCCAGGTTCCTCAACCTCCTGGCCACTGAGCCGGAGGTGGCGCGGCTGCCGATCATGGTTGACAGCTCGCGATGGGAGGTCGTGGAGGCCGGCCTCAAGTGCCTCCAGGGCAAGGGCATTGCCAACTCGATCAGCCTGAAGGAGGGGGAGGGACCGTTCCTGGAGCGGGCCCGGGCCATCCGCCGCTACGGCGCCGGGGTGGTGGTGATGGCCTTCGACGAGCGCGGCCAAGCCGACACCGTGGAGCGGAAGGTCGAGATCTGCGAACGGGCCTTTCGACTGCTCACCGAGCAGGCCGGCTTCCCGCCCGAGGACATCGTCCTTGACCCCAACGTGCTCGCGGTGGGGACCGGGATCGAGGAGCACGCCGGCTATGCCAAGGCCTTCATCGAGGCCACCCGCGAGATCAAGCGACGTTGCCCTGGGGCCCTGGTCTCGGGCGGCGTCTCCAACCTCTCCTTCGCCTTTCGGGGCAACGAGCAGGTGCGGCGAGCGATGCACGCGGCGTTCCTGTACCACGCCATCCGGTCCGGGCTCGACATGGGGATCGTGAACGCAGGTCAGCTGGCCGTCTACGAGGAGATCCCGCCCGACCTGCTGGAGCGGGTTGAGGATGTGATCTTTGCGCGCCGCCCAGACGCGACCGAGCGGCTGGTGGAGTTCGCCCGCGCCGCCGCTCAGCCAGCCCAGCGCGCGGAGGACCTCGGCTGGCGGCAGGGCACGGTGGAGGAGCGGCTGGCCCATGCCCTGGTGCAGGGAGTGGCCGACTTCGTCGAGGCCGACGTCGAGGAGGCGCTTCAGCGGTACGGCCGGCCCCTGGCGGTGATCGAGGGGCCACTGATGGCGGGGATGCGAGTGGTGGGCGACCTCTTTGGTGCCGGCAAGATGTTCCTCCCCCAGGTGGTGAAGAGCGCCCGGGTCATGAAGCGAGCCGTCGCCTACCTCCAACCCCGCCTGGAGGCGGAGCGGCAGGGGGCCGAGCCCCGAAACCGGGGGACCGTGGTCATGGCCACGGTGAAGGGCGATGTGCACGACATCGGCAAGAGCATCGTCGGCGTGGTGCTGGGCTGCAACGGCTACCGGGTGGTGGACCTGGGGGTGATGGTCCCGGCTGACCGGATCCTGGACGCGGCGGCCGCGGAGCAGGCCGATGCGATCGGTCTCTCTGGCCTGATAACCCCCTCCTTGGACGAGATGGTGGTGGTGGCCCAGGAGATGGAGCGCCGAGGCCTGCGGTTGCCGCTGCTGATCGGTGGTGCGGCCACCTCCGGCCTGCACACCGCGCTCCGCATCGCTCCCGCCTACAGCGGCCCCACCGTCCACGTGCCGGACGCCTCGCGGGTGGTCCAGGTGATCTCCGAACTGCTCGACCCCGAGCGTGGCCCGGAGGCGGTACGGGAGCACCGTGCTCGTCAGGCGCGGCTGCGAGCCCTGCACGACGCCAGGGCGACCCGGCCGCTGCTGCCCCTGCAGCGGGCCCGTGACAACCGCGCCCGTCCCCCCTTCGACGTCCTCCCCGTCCCCGCCTTCGTCGGCGCCAGGGTGGTCGAGCCTCCCCTCGGGCTTCTGTGCGAGTACATCGATTGGACCTACTTCTTCCACGTCTGGGACCTGAAGGGTCGCTTCCCGGCCATCCTGGACCACCCTCAGCACGGAGCCGCGGCGCGCGAGCTCTACGCCCAGGCCCGACGACTCCTGGACCGGATCGTGGCCGAGCGGCTCCTCGGCGCCCGCGGCGTCTACGGTTTCTGGCCGGCGTGCTCCCGAGGCGATGACCTTGAGGTCGGCGGGCTCAGGTTCCCGATGCTACGCCAGCAGGTCGACCACGGGGACGGGCGTCCCAACCTCTGCCTGGCCGACTTCGTGGCTCCCTCGGGCGATCACGTGGGCGCCTTCGTGGTCACCGCCGGCGTCGGCGCCGATGACCTGGTGGCCCGGCTCGAGGTCGGGCACGATGACTATCAAGCGATCATGGTCAGGGCGCTGGCAGATCGGCTGGCCGAGGCCTTCGCCGAGTACCTGCACGAGGTGGCGCGACGGGAGTGGTACGAGCACGGTCCCCGGCGGTGCCTCGCCGACCTGATCGCGGAACGCTACCGTGGCATCCGCCCCGCCTTCGGCTATCCTGCCTGCCCGGACCACAGCTTGAAGCGGGAGCTGCTCCAGCTGCTGGACGCGGGTCGTGTGGGGATCGAGCTCACCGAGTCCGGGGCGATCCTACCCGCGGCCAGCGTGGCCGGGCTCTACCTCGCCCACCCGGAGGCCCGGTACTTCACCGTGGGGAAGGTCGGCCGCGACCAGGTCGTGGACTACGCCGACCGGCGGGGCCTGCCGGTGCCGGAGGTGGAGCGGTGGCTTCGGCCCCATCTGGCCTACGAGCCGGATGCGACCTGAACGCGAGCGGGCGTGCGA
This sequence comes from Candidatus Dormiibacterota bacterium, assembly GCA_035294145.1. Classification (GTDB taxonomy): domain Bacteria; phylum Chloroflexota; class Dormibacteria; order Dormibacterales; family Dormibacteraceae; genus CADDZO01. The sequence goes on from DATGLL010000239.1 coordinate 11,214, forward strand.
CAGGCCCGGAGCGCCGGAGCCGACGCCGTCCGCGGGCGCACAATCGAGGTCTCGGACATGAGCACCGTCGACAGGGGCCGCTCGGGCCCGGCCCTCGGGGTGCTGGCGCGGGCGTTGGCTGCGCTCCGGAGCCTGCCGGTGCAGATCGCCCTCGCGGTCGCGCTGGCGGCAGGCCTGGTGCTGCTGGGGTCACGTCGGGTCTCGCTGCCCGAGGTCTCCCAGGCCTTGGGCCACGCACGTCCCCCCGAGCTCCTCGCCGCCGCCCTGGCCGCGCTCGGGTTCATCGCCGCCCGAGCCTGGCGCTACCGCGTCCTGCTCCCGGTCCGGTCGGCCGTCGCGGACACGTCGACGCGGCCAGCCCCCCCGCTGGCGACCGGCGTGGTCACGCTCGCCGCCTGGGGGCCGGGCCTGCTCCTCCCTACCGTGGCCAGCGACGCCGCCTTCATCTGGCTGGCGGCCACCCGACTGCAGGCGCCCCTGGAGCTGGGGCTGGGGGCGACGATCGTGGCCCGATTGCTCGACGTGGGGAGCCTGCTGGTGCTGGCCCTGGTGGCCGCACGGCTCGGAGGTGTGGCCCTGGCGCCCGTGCTCAACGTGGTCGGCGTCCTGGCCGTCCTCGGCGTCGCGGCGGCGCTACTGGTGCTCTTCCTAGGGGGGCCGCGCCGCCGGCTCCTGGGCCTGCTGATCGGCCTGCCATGGCTGGGCTCTCGCCTGCAGATCCGGCTGCGTCGGCTCGACGTCGGGATGTCGCACCTTGAGCATCCCGGGCCGGTGGTCCAGCTGCTGGCCGGCACTGGGGTGGCTCGCCTCTTCACCGCCTTCCAGTACCTGGCCCTGTTCACTGCGGTGGGTCAGACGTTGAGCTTCTGGCAGGTGTGGTTCGCCCTCAGCGTTCGCACCTTGCTCCTGGCCCTGCCCTTGCAGGGGGTGGCTGGCCTGGGAACCACTCAACTTTGGTGGGTCACGGCCCTGGTGCTGCTCGGGCATCCGCTCGAGCAGGCGATCGTGATCGGGACCAGCGTCCACCTCCTGGATCTGTCGGTGAGCCTGGTCCTGGCCGGCCTGGGCTGGGCGGCGCTGCTGCTGCTGCCCAGAGGCCGGCGTCCGATCCAGGAAGGCTAGGGGCGCCCCTCTCGAGGTCGGCTGGGCGGACACCCGTCTTCAGCCCGCGCGTCGCTTGGCGCCTGGGCTTCGTGCCTCGGCCCCGTGATGCTTGAGGGCGGTAGTTGATCCGTCGTCCCCGGTCGCCTCTCAGCGGCCGCCGCGTGGGTCGGGCCGGACGGCCCTACCCCCGCGCCCCCGGCTGATAGGCGGTCTCCGGCTCGAGGGAGCTCCGGATCTCCTCCCGGAGCTGAGGGGTGTTCTCATGGCCGTGGACCGACACGGCATGCTCGGCCGCGGCTCTGATCACCTCCTCCTCCTCGCCGATGATGGTCAGCGTGCAGTTCGACTCGCTCGGCATTCGGCGGCAGTCCGCCATCATCCGTGCCATCACATCTCCTTTTCGCTAGGGTCCCCCCCGCGAGCTGAGAGCCGGAAAAGGACAACGTGCACTGCGGCGGCAGGCGGTGACCAGGGCCAAAGGTCCCGTCTGATGAGGGCCGTTGAGGGCTGTCGGCGGGCAGGAGATGGTCGACGGACGTGGCGTCGCCTCGTCCCCGGCGGGCGCGCGGCCAGCCTCCGCCGGCTCAGAGGTGCGGCAGCACCAACGCCCCGCAGTCCCGGATCGTCTGCTCCGCTAGCGAGGGGATGGGCGACAGGATGACCCGGTGGATGCCGATCCTCTCCAGGTGAGCGAGCCTCTCCAGCCAATCCTCTGGCGTGCCGACCACGGCGGTCAGCGCGATGAGTTCCTCGGTGATCAGCTCCACCTGCCACGGCTCAAGCCTGGACATGTAGCCCCGGTAGCGATCGAGGTGCTCGCTCCGTCCGCGTTTGGCCGACGTCTCGGCCGAGGCGTACGCCGCCGCGATCGCCTGAACCTGCCGCCCCAGCGGGCTGGCGTCCCCGTATACCTCCTGCACCCATCTCCGATAGCTCAGGGCAGGGGCCAGGCTCTTCGGCCCCACCTTCCACCGCAGCTCATCGAGCGATGGCCGATGCCTGGCAAGGAAGACCGAGGGCGTGATCGACAGCCGCCCCGCCGCCTCCGGCCGGCCGGCGGCCGCCGCCCAGGCGACCAGCTCGGCTCGCACCCGGCTGATGATGGCGGGATCCGTGATCCCTCCGAGGAGGACCTCGTCGGCCTGCTCCACGGCGATCTTCAGGTTCCTGCGACCGGCGGCTGCGACCACGATCGGCAGGCTCCTTCCCACGGCCAATGAGTCCGGCTGGTCTGGGGGCAGCCGTTGCCTCGCCCCCGAGGCGGTGGTCACCTCTCCCCCACCCGTCAGCACACGGAGGTCACGAACGTACGTCGCCAGCTGCTCGGACCTCCCCCGTCGCAGCCCGAGCACGACCACCCCGGTGTGTCCGACCCCGACGCCGGCCATCACCCGGCCAGGGGCCAACGCCTCGATGGAGCAGAGGCTGGCGGCTGCCAGCGCCGCCGGACGCGACACAGGGTTGATCACGCCCGTGGCCAGCTTGATCCACTCCGTGGTCGTGGCCGCCACCGCCATGGAGACAAACGGGTCGCCGAAAACGGCCGGGGAGTCGACGAACCACACCGACTCGAACCCCAGGTCCTCGGCCAGCCGCGAGAGCCTGCCCGCCTGTCGCCCGGGCGTCAGCAGGACACCAAGCCTCATCCCCTCTCCTCCCGTTGGCGCGGTCGTGGTCGTGCTGGGATCGATATCGGCTCCGCTCCCAAGTCACCCCCATTGTGGGGGGCCGCTGGTTGTGCGTCGAGTCTCCTCGCCCGTCCTCCTGGCGACCGCGGCGAGGGTGAGGGCGAGATCGGAGGCCGGATGGGGCCCGCGCCCTCCCCTCGCCACTCGCCGCGGTTGGCTCCCTCGCTGGGCAGCACGTGGCCCTGCTCCAGACCCGGAGCGCGGCGATCCGGCCCACGACGGGGTCGCCGAGGTCGCCGTTCCAAACCTGGTCGAGCGGCGACGCTGGCCGATTCGAGGCTCGCGGACGAGGGCATGCGATCCAGCGCGTCGTGCGGCCGCGCGTTGGTCAGGAGCCTCGCGTGGGCGCACCGCCGGGTCGTCCCGGTGGGGAGGTCGCGCTGCCGGCTGCCGGCGAGCGGGGAGCATCGCCGCCGTTCCGGCGCTCGTCGCGGCCCGGGCCGGCCGCGGCGAGATCGACGCCAGTGCGCAGTCCACCGCACACGCGAAGGTGACGAGCGCGGCCCGGACGCCGATCAGCATCCAGACCGCGCAGGCGTGCGTCGGCTCGAGCGCGCCGGCATGGGCCGGTCGCCGAGGTCGCCGCGGCAGCGACCACGGTGAGCACCCGCCTGACCGCCGCCGGCCCGCCATCGTCACGAGCCTCACCATGATCGTCGGGGAGGTCGTGGCGCGGGGATTCCTGAGGCGTCGCTGGCGGCCCAGCGGGGTCGGGTCCGGGGTTGGTACGGCCGATCAGCATGTCCAGGCCGCGGGCGTGGGCAGAGTGGCTGCAGAAAAACCTGGCGCCCCTCACGTAGGAACACGCCCACCCCTGGCATGTCCCGGGCCGCGCAACGGACGGGTACGCCTTCCGCAGGGCCTCGCCGCCAACGTGGTTGCACTCCGCCGAGGCGATGCCGGGGTCGAAGCATCGGACAGGTCCGCCAGGGGGTTAACAACAGCTGACGCGCCCATACACTACAATCCACTTCCATGAACTTGAAGCAGTGGGCGCGCGAGCAAGGCATCCACCCCGTGACCGCCTACCGCTGGTTCCAGTCGGGCAAGCTCCCCGTCCCGGCCCGGC
>DATGLL010000240.1:0-11111 GCA_035294145.1 Candidatus Dormiibacterota bacterium
GAAGGCGAAGAAGAAGGGCCCGTAGAACTTCTGGGCGATGTACTCGGCCGCCTCCCGGTAGTACTTGGCCCGAACGCTCATGTCCAGGGTCCCGGCGGCCTGGTTCAGCAGGTCGTCCAGATGCGGGTCATGGACCCCGCTGAAGGGCGACTGCGAGGAGAAGCGGAAGCCGACCCCGACCCCGGCCGCCGGGTCGAAGGAGCCGGCGGTCTGGAGCATGGCCTGCCACTTGCCCGACTGGAACTGGCTGATCAGCGAGGCCAGGTCGTAGGAGTCGATCGTGGTCTTGATCCCGGCCTTGGCCCACTGCGTCTGTAAGGCCTCGGTGGTCTCCTTGGCGACGAGGACGTTGATGGTGCCCAGGTGGACGGTCAGCCCACCCAGCTCCTGCACCAGGGCCTTGGCCTTGGCCAGGTTGTAGGTCGGGTACCCCTTGACCTTGGGCATGTAGAAGAGGCCGCCCGGCCCGGTGAAGGACTGGGTCAGCTGGAAGGCGTTGTTGAAGATGGCCTTGTTGATCTCCTCGACGTTGGTCGCGTAGTAGATCGCCTCCCGGGCCCGGATGTCGTTGAAGGGGGGGATGGCGGTGTTGAACTGGATGTCGTAGGGGGAGGTGGAGAGCTGGTCGGTGACGATGAACTTGGGGTTGCTCTTCGCCTGCTGGATCAGCGAGAGCGTCGACATGCCCTCGTAGGCCTGGCCCTCACCCGCCTGCATCGCCTCCAGGGCCGCCTCGTCACCCCCCACCGCCTTGAAGGTCAGCTGGTCCAGGTAGGGATGCCCCTTCTGCCAGTAGTCCGGGTTGCGCTTCAAGACCAGCACCGAGCTCAGCGTGTCGCTGACCACCTCGAAGGGGCCGGCGCCAACCGGGGTGAGCGCGAACTGCTTCTCCCCCATCTTCTGCACCGCGCTCGGAGAGGCGATCCAGTTGGCGTTGGAGTCGATGAACGAGGAGATGATGGGCGCGAAGACGCGGCTCAGCTTGATGGTGACGGTGTAGGGGCCGGTCGCGGTCACCGAGGTGACCGGCCAGGTCGGCCGGCAGGTGCAGGACGACTGCAGGTCGCGGTTGATGTTCCAGGCCACCGCCTGGGCGTCGAACGGGGTCCCGTCCTGGAACTTCACCCCCTGCCGGATGGTGATGTTGACGGTCTTGCCCCCGTCGGCGAACTGGTAGCCGGTGGCCAGGTCGGGGACGATCTTGCCGTGCTGGTCGAGCTCGAAGAGCTGGCCGTAGATCGCCTCCATGTAGCTCTGATCCGCCGCCCCGTTGGTGTTGGTGGCGGGGTCCAGGCCCGCCGGCCAGGCGCCGGCGTAGCCGGAGTTCTCCAGCACGGTCAGGCTCCCCCCCTGGTGCGGCGCGCTCGTGGCCGAGGTCGTGCTGGTGCCGCCGCCTCCGCACGCAGCCAGGACCAGCGCCGTCAGGGTGGACGACGCCGCCAGGAGCCACCTGGCGGGTCGCTTGCGTTGACTTCCGGGCATCAGAGACCTCCTCCTCCCTGGTTTTCCTGGTCTTGGGTGATCCGCTGTGCCGGGGCCGTCACCCCGGCGGTTGCAAGGTGACCGATCGCGGATGGTGGACGCTGCTCACCCGAGCATGTCGAGCCTTCCCTATAGGAGTGCGGCCACTGGCGAGCAACACGCTCAGGGCCGCTGCCAGCGTGCCGGGAAGGGCGGTGGTGGCGTCCAGGGTCATGGCTCGAATGGACCGGAGACCAGGGCCCGGGCCTCGCTCGCAGGCCCAGCCCCTCCTCGAGCCCCAGGGCGGGGTTGGGGGCCACCACAGCCGGGCGCCGCCTCCCATACGCTCTCCCACATCGCCCCCTCATGTCCTCCGCGCACGCGGTTCGCCGCCGGTTCTCCCGGCGAACCCATCTCCCTCCGTCAGCACCGTTCCTTGCCGGTAGTACTCTAGCATGCTATTGCCCCCGACATGGAGGCGGCGAAGCGGTCGGTAGCGGCCGCCAGCCGCCGCGCTCGACCCGGCAGGCCCCCCTTTGGCTCAGCGACCTTGGCCCCACTCCAGGGCGAGCGCGACGGCACGGTCCAGGGCCCGCACCGACAGCTCCAGGTGCTCCGGCCGGGTGTCCTCCTCCCGGGTATGGCTGAGGCCACCCAGGCTCTGGACGAAGAGCATGGCCGTGGGCACGCCGGCCCGCGCCATCTCTGTGGCATCGTGGAGAGGGCCGCTGGCCAGACGATGAGCGGCGCCTGCCACCTCCACCACCGCCCGCTCGCACAGGTCGAGGAGCTCGGGGTGGAAGAGGACGGGATCGATCTGCCAGACACGTCGCCAATCGATGTCCACCCCCTCCTCGGCCGCGATCCGCCGGCCGGCCTCGCGGGTGCCCTCGAGCATCCGCTCAAGCCCCCCTGGGTCGAGGTGCCGCTGGTCGAGGATCACCTCGCACTCCCCCGCCACCGCGGTGGGGATGCCCGGGGTGGCCGTGATCCGACCGACCGCACCCACCCCTCCCTCACGCTTCGCCACCTCACGTACCTCCAGGGCCAGCCGAGCCGCCGCCAACAGTGCGTCGCGGCGCAGGTCCATAGGGGTGGAGCCGGCATGCGCCGACTGGCCTCGAAACCGGACCAGGTGGCGCTCCACCCCGCAGGTGCCGGTGACCACGCCGAGGGGAAGGCCCAGCCGCTCCAGCACTGGCCCCTGCTCGATGTGGAGCTCGAGGTAGCCGACCGCGTCGCGCAGGCGCCAGCCCGACGCCTTCATCCGCTCGAGCTCGACGCCGCAGGCGGCCAGGGCCTGGGGCAGCGAGGTTCCCTCGCGGTCGCGCAGTCCCCGTACCTCCTCCAGGTCCAGGGTTCCCGAGCAGGCGCTGGAGCCCAGCAGCGAGCGACCAAACCTTGCCCCCTCCTCGTCGGCCCAGTTGACCAGCTGCACGGTCAGGGGCGGCGTTCCCTCCACCGCCAGATGACGCAGGACCTCCAGGCCGGCGAGCACGTTGAGGGATCCATCGAGCCAGCCTCCGTTCGGCACCGAGTCGAGGTGACCCCCGATCACCAGCGAGCGCGGGGAGCGACCGGCGAGGGTGAGCCACTGGTTACCGGCCTCGTCGATCACCTGCTCGACCGGCAGTCCGGCCGCCTTGGCGGCGAGCCACTCCCGGGCCCGAAGCCAGCTTGGCGTCCAGGCCAGCCGTTGGGCCCCGCGCTCGTCGCCGGTCAGCCTCTGGAGCTCGCGGAGCTCCGCCACCGTCCGGGCCGGGTCGAGCGGACTCACGACCGTCTCACCGCTCCTCCGTCGACCGGGGCGGTGTGGTCCCCCAGCATCTCGTCTGGCCGACCGGCCACAGGGGCCCAGGCCGCCGCACCGCGCGTGACCGGGAACGCCGCCCCAAAGGGAGCACGCCGGATGGACCGCCCGTCCCCAGGGCTGCCCACCAGCCGGCCTCCCTCGGCCACGACCTTGCCCCGTGCCATGACCGGGTCGGGGGCGCCGACCACCTCGGTGCCCCGAGCAGGCCATCGTCCACCCACGAGCGGTGGGTGCGGGCGGAGAGCATCACGCGTCGCTCGGGGCCGAAGACGACCAGATCGGCGTCGCTGCTCACGGCGATGCAGCCCTCTTGGGATAGAGGCCGAAGATCCGGGCAGGGTCGATCGAGGTCAGCCCCACCAGCCGGTCGAGGGAGATCTGCCTCTCTCCGACGTCGAAGTGGCGGAACGTCATCAGCCGCTCCTCGACGCCTGGCCTGCCATTGGGGACCTTGGAGAAGTCGCCTCGCCACAGCCCTCGTCGACGAGGAGGTACTGGGTGCAGGTCTCGCCCGGGGCCTTCCTGCTGGCCGCCCGGGCCCGAGCGATGGGGTCGATCGCGTCCTTGCAGGTCACGTGGACGACGTACCGCGGGGCGCCTGCGACGTGGGTCAGTTGGATGGGCCGGCTGGTTGTCTCGTCGTCGACCATGATGCTCCCCTCGTAGGCCATGAACAGCCTGTAGCTGGTCACCCCCCGCCGCGGCACCGTGGCCAGGTCCTCGAGCCTGCCCCTTCGGGTGAGGTCGGTGACAGCCAGGCGGAAGCCGACGTCGATCACTGGCGGCGTCCGCTTGATCTTCTCATGCCAGGTGGCCAGAGCGTCGGGCAGCGTCCGGCTCGGCTGCTGCAGGCAGAAGTCGATCAAGAGTGGTGGTGCCCCCGTGGACCGCCGAGAGGGTGCGAGACGTGCACCCGACGCACGGGGCTGCTCAGGCCGGCCCGGTCCGCCACCACCTCGGGCTCGCCAGCGGCGAGCTCAGGCAGGGCCAGGACCTCGGCCAGGCTGGGCAAGAGACGCATGCGGGCCCGACTCGGGGCGTCGATCGGCCACCTCTTCCCTGACGTCCTGCCATCTCCCTGACCGCCATGCCAGCGGTCCGTCGGGCCGACCGGGGTCAGCGCCGTCCTCGATCGCTGGCCCACGGTCGGCCGTTCCCATCGGCGCTCAGCGGGTAAGGCCGACGATGACCGCCTTCCGCCGGGTGAGGCTCTCGAGCATCCCCTCGAGCGAGAACTCGCGCTCGATCCCGGACTGCTTGAAGCGCCGTAGGACATCCCGGGGAGCTGGCCGAGCCCATGGTTCACCTGCACCCAGCCTGCTTCGATGCGGTGCGCTGCGCGCAACGCCCGGCCCAGGTCGCGGCATCGGACGTAGGCGGCAAGCCCGCAGTGAGGGTCGTTGGCCGCCCCGATCGCCTCGTCCTCGCCCTGCCACGGGATGACGATCAGGACCGGCCCAAAGACCCCTTCGCGCGCAACCCGCCAACGGTTGCCGACCCCGGTGAACGCGGTGGGGGTGACGAAGTAGCCTTCTGCGAGCGGTCCCATGCGAGGCGGGAGCCCCCCGATCGCCAGCCGAGCCGACGCCTGCGCCAGCCCGTCTTGATGTACGAGCAGACCCGGTGGAACCGCTTGGCCTCGATGATCGAGCCCATGTCGGGGCCCCGTCGAGGGGGTCACCGATCCTCAGCTGGGCAGCTGCTCCACCAGCTTGGCCAGGAAGGCCCCATGGATGGAGCGGTGGAGGACTGACCTTGGCGGGTGAAGCGCATGCTGGCGATCATCCCCTCTACCGCCGCCTCGTCATCGGAGTCGGGGTAGACGAGGGCCGGCTCTTGCCCCCAACTCCAGGGAGACCGGGACGACGCGATCGGCGGCAGCGTGCATGATCAACTTGCCGGCCTCAATGGAGCCGGTGAAGGAGAGCCTGCGCACGTTGGGGCGCTGGGCAAGCGCGGCTCCCGCCTCCTCGCCCAGGCCGATGACCACGTTGAGAACCCCGGGCGGCAGGTGTCGGGCGCGGAGCTCCGCCATCCGCAGCACGCAGAGGGAAGCGTTCAGGGGACGATCCCCCACGACCCCGATCGGCCCCCTTCGGTGGTAGACGAGGAGCAGCTCGGAGACGGGGACCACCTCTCCCTTCAGCTCCTGGGCGACGCCTCCGAAGTAGCGGAGGATATCGATCGAGCCTCGTACCTCGGCCTTGAGGTCGTCCGCGACCCGGAGCATGGCCAGGCCACGCTCCCGGGGAGGGACCGCTCGCCGGCGTTCGAAGGCGGCCATCGAGCTGCCTCGACGAGCCGGGTTCTCGACCGGGAGCGTGCGGCCGGAGGCGGCCTCCATCTACTCGCCGCCGATCCGCATGAGCTGGCGGGGCGATGCCACGGCCCGAGCCGGCGACCCCATGCCACGTGCCTTTTCGACCGACGCAACCCCTCCTTTCCGACCCCATGTCCAACCGCCGCAGCGGGACCGGCCGACCATTGCCTCCACGCGGACCCTCCGCGGGGTCCCGTCGTTCGCCTCCCGCTCCGATCATCCGAGGCCGGGTGCTCCCCGACCGTCGCTGGCGAGGAGCGACCACCGCCCCGGCTCGGGCGGAGGCTCGGGCCGAGCGAAGGCCAGCTGGCGCTGTCGTCTCGGCCCGCCGCCCTCGGTCCAGCGCCACCACCGCCCAGGCACAGACGCCGGTGCTCGAGAGGACGAGGCGCCCACGGTCCCTGGGCGCCCAGCTCGGACGCCTCCAGCCCTGACCCCCGGTGGCGGCGGGTCACCACGACAGCGATGCGCTCCCGCGACGAGACCTTGATCCTGAGCTCGGCCTCGTCCCGGTCCCGATCACGCCGCTCCTGTCAGGGCGTCCGCGGAGGCGGCGGCGAGCACGCGAACGCGCCATGGCCGCCCTGACGGCGTGGGGACCTCCGACCGCGCTGTCGCCGGCCGCCACGCCCCAGGGCGCGGCGGCCGGCGGGACCCGCACGGACGGCCCCCTCTCGATCCCGAGCCACGTCCCCCAGGTCGATGAGCGACGGCGACGAGGCTCTACGAGCCGGGCTGGAGCGCAGCCTTCACCCGATCGGCACGCAGCGGGAGCGCGCGGATCCGGACCCCGGTGGCGTCGAAGACGGCGTTCACGATGGCGGGCGCAACCACGTTGACGCTGGCCTCACCGACGCCGGTGGGAGAGATCTCAGGATGGTCGATCAGCACCGCGGTGACCTGGGGCGCATCGGCCATGGTCAGGATCGGATACCGGGACCAGTCGACGCTGGTGACGTTGCTGTTGTCGAACGTGACCTCCTCCAGCAATGCCCGGCTGGTGGTCTGGAGGACGGCTGACTCGATCTGGTGCTCCACGGCCGTAGGGTTGATGATCTGGCCCGCGTCCTGGGCCACGGTGACGCTCTGCACCCCCACCTTGCCAGTTGCGGGATCGACGGACACTCTGGCCACCGCGGCCGCGTAGGTCCCGTCGCGCAACACCAGCGCCACCCCCTGACCGGTCCTGCCATCGGCCCGCGCGCTCGCCCCCGGCTGCGGCGAGGGACGGCTGCTCCAGCCCGCCGCCCTGGCCACCGCCTGCAGGACCGCGATCGCTCGGGGGTCGGCGAGATGCCGGATCCGAAAGTCCAGCGGGTCGCTTTGGACCCGGGCCGCGATCTCGTCGACGAAGGCCTCCTGGGCGAAGGTGATCTGATACTGGCCGGGCGAGCGCAGGTAGGTGGTCCGGAGCCCGAACCCGTAGGGAGAGTCGGCAGCGGCCAACTCGGGCAACCCATGGGCCACGTCGAGGGCGTTGGGGAAGGTGTAGAGGTTAGGCCCCGTCCAGGTGCCGATGCCCGTGCCCTTCATCTGCTTGCCCGAGAGCGCGGCACCCAGCTCGGTGCTGTCGCTGTTGGTCGGCATCCAGGCCTCGTGCTTCCAGGCGATGACGTTGCCCGAACCGTCCAGCCCCGCGATCAGGTCGTGGACGGTGCCTGGGCCGTGCGGCTCCCAGATGTGCTCGTCGGCCCGCATCCACTGGACCCGCACCGGCCTCCCCACCGCCTGGGAGAGAACCACCGCCTCGGTGGCGGCGTCGTCGTAGTTGGCGCTGAGTCGCCCGTAGCAGCCGGGGCCCTCGGCGCGCAGCACCTCGACCTGATCCGGTGAGATCCCCAGCAACTGGGCCACGTCCCGCTGCAGGCCCTGCGGGTACTGGGTCGCCGACCAGACCCTGACGCTGCCGTCGGATCGCACGTCAGCCACCGCGCAGCTGGGACCCAGCATGCCATGGTTCTCGAACGGGGTCTGGTAGGTCGCGGCCAACGTCTGCGCGGCCGTTCCCAAGGCCCCGCTCACGTCGCCTCGGCTGGTCTGGACCTTGTCGTGGGTGGGCAGGGTGCGGAGCACGCCGTACACGGCGTCGCTCGAGGGCAGCTTGCTCCACTCTGACCAGGTCACCGGCAGCGACTGAGCAGCCTTGATCGCGTCCCATTCGCGCTCGGCGAGGACGGCGACCAGGTTGCCCTTGGTGACCACCCGGACGCCCGGGATGCTGGACGCGCCGACCGAGACCAGCGTCGAACCGATGCCCTTGGGGTGGATGACCCGGGCGTGCAGCATGCCCGGCACTTTGACATCTTGGACATAGACGGGCCTGCCGAGGACCTTGGCCCGGATGTCCACCCTCGGGATTCGCTTGCCCACAATCGAGTATGTGGAGGGATCCTTGGGCTTGGCGGTCCCGACGATCCTCATCCCGAACCCGCCGTAGTTCTGCACCGTGATGGGGACGACGGCGGTGAGGACCTTCCCCTTCACCAGCTCGGCGTAGGACACGTGTCGGGAGCCAGCGCTCACCACCCCGTCCTTCACCCGCAGCCGGTCAGTTGGCACCCCCAGACGCTCGGACGCCAGCTTCAGGAGCGCGGCCCGCCCCTCGGCAGCGATCTGTCGCAACTGCAGCCCCGCCAGCCTGATCGTCGTGCTCCCTGCCGTCACCCCCTGATCGGGCGTCTGGTTGGTGTTGCCGAGGACCATGCTGATGCGGGCGAAGGGAACGTCAAGCTCCTCGGCCACGATCTGGCCCAGGGCGGTCTGGTTCCCCTGCCCCAGCTCGACGTGGCCGCTGCGGGCGATCACAGTGCCATCGGCCTTGATCGCCAGCCAGGTGGCGAGCTGGGACGGGTCGAGGGCGGGATAGGGGTCAGCGGCAGCCAAGGCCTCGACGAGGGGCGAGACCGGGATCGCGGAGGTGACGACCAGCGCCCCACCCGCTTTCAGGAAATCTCGCCGACTGAGCCTCCAACCGGTCATGAGGTTCACCGCCACCCTCCTCTAGGCCATCGACCTCGCCGCCCGCTGGACGGCCCGGATGATGCTGTCGTACGTGCCGCAGCGACAGAGATGGGCCGAGGGCGGGGTGTCGGTGAAGGCCTTGCGGATCTGGGCCTCGCTGGGATGGGGGATGCGACTCAGGAGGTCGACGGCCATGATCATCATGCCGCTCTGGCAGTACCCACACTGCGGCACCTGCTCCTCGATCCATGCCTGCTGCACCGGGTGCAGGGTCTGCGCCGCCTTGGCCCCGGTCAGTCCCCTCTTTTGTGCCCAGAGCGCCGGCAGCCCCTCGACGGTCGTGATCTCGCCCTTGATCCCCGAGACCGGGGTCACGCACGACCTGGTCTCCTTGCCTCCGATCAGCACCGCGCAGGCACCGCATTGGCCGAGGCCACAACCGAACCTGGTGCCGACCAGCCCGAGTTCGTCTCGCAGCACGTAGAGCAAAGGGGTATCGGGAGTCGACTGGATTGCATGCTTCGTGCCGTTGATGGTGAGCTCGAGCTTCCCCCCGCCCCCAGCTGGGGTGCTCTGCTCGCAGCTCTCCAGGACCGCAGCTGCCGCCCCCGCCGCCAGGGCTGCTCCGATCCCCGCGGTCAGCAAGCGTCGGCGGCTCAACGGCGACCAGGGAAGGTCACGGCCCTCCTCTGGCCCCCGATGACCATCAAATTCCCCCATGGGCCTCCTCCCTCCCGTCAGTGCTTCACATCAGCAAAATCTGCTGTTCGAACACATTACATGGATTGATTGCGATGACAAGACATTTTGATGAGGGTCAAGAGTTGGCCGAATGCACCAGGGGGAAGGATCAGAGCGCCGGCGAGCACGGATCGGGGAACGAGCCCATGGAGGCCGCATGAGCGCCAGCGGCCGATCCGAGTGGCGGGAGCGGCATCGAAGCCCTGGCGGGTGCCACGCGCGGCCATCGCCTCCGCCAGCGTCATCGTGGCCGCAGGTGGCGCAGCCTACCTGACGGGCGCAGCCGCAGCGCCGGCCCCACCATCAACGTCAACGGCAAGGATCGCCCGGCCCGCGCTTCGGCTGCGGGCTTGCCGAGTGCGGCGCCTGCACGGTCCACCTTGACGGCGCGGCAGTCAGGTCCTGCGTCACCAGGGTTGGCGACATCGGCAGTCGTCAGGTGACCACCCCTTGAGGGCCTGGGAACCCCGAGCAACCTTCATCCCCTGCAGAAGACCCTCATGGATCAGCAGGCGGCCCGGTGCAGCTACCGCATCAATGGTGATGAGCTCCGCTGCCCTCTCGAAGTCCAACCTCAAGCCCACCGACGCGGAGATCAAGAGATGCCCGGGCAGGGAACCCCTGCCGGTGCGGCGGCCATTGCCGCATCCCGCGCGCCATCAAGACCGTGATCGGCGCCTAGAGAGGAGTCGGAGGCGAGCCTTGAGCAGCTCACCACCTCGCGGCGAGACCTCCCGAAGGGGATGGGTGGCCTGGTGTGACCATCAGCCGGTCCCCTCCCCACCCGGCCGCGCCCGGTCCTGGCCGCCGCCGAGGAGTTGGCCCCCCACGGCCATCAAGCTGCTCCAAGGCGTGAGCAGCGAGAGATGGATCGGGCTGCACGGCAGGCGGCTGCGCCGGCCCGGGAGGGGCTGCTCCAGCTGGCGGCCACGAGGCTGGGCACGCCCCCGACCGGCTCGCGGTGACCGCCAGCGTGATCCACGTCCAAGGTTGGCCGAGCAAGAGGGTGGCGCCCCCGCCCTGATGGGCGAGAAGCCCATCACCGCCAAGGTCGCAGCGCGTCCCAGGCTAAGGACCCGAGCCCCTTCACCGTAGTTGGCAGGTCGGTCCGTCGCGAGGACATCCCGACCAAGGTGTTCGGCACCTTCCCCCCACGTCCAAGACGCCAGGGTCCCCGGCATGCTCCACGATCGGGTGGCTCGTCCCATCCGGCTGTCGTCCCTGGTCCCCGTGCCCATCGCGCTGACCAGGGTGATCCAGGGCGCCATCGTCAACGCCACCCTGCAAGCGGCTGACGAGTCATCGGTCCGGCACCTCCTCAGGCTTGTGTAGCTGGAGATCAGGCACGACTTCGTCGGGGTGGTGGCCAGACGCGAGGAACAGGCCATCGCTTTCGCCCGGGTCGACGCCACGCGGGTCCCTTCGGCGTCGGTGGCGTCGAGGCCGCATCGGCATCGGCGGCCAGGATGAAGGCGACCGCATGCGCATCCCCAACCAGCTCCACGACTCGATCGGGCCCTCCTGTGCAGTGGCCGACGTCCGGGACGGGCGGGCAACGGCATGGTCGGGCAGCCAGGGCGTCTACCAGCTCCGGGGCGCCCTCGTCATCCTGCTTGGTCCTCTCGGCGAACGTCCTGGTCACCTCCGTAGCGGGGTCCGGCTGCTATGGGCACAACGGGGTTGACAACAGCTGACGCGCCTATACACTACAATCCACTTCCATGAACTTGAAGCAGTGGGCGCGCGAGCAAGGCATCCACCCCGTGACCGCCTACCGCTGGTTCCAGTCGGGCAAGCTCCCCGTCCCGGCCCGGC
>DATGLL010000241.1:0-6741 GCA_035294145.1 Candidatus Dormiibacterota bacterium
GAGCACGCGGCGGAGGTGACGCAGGTCCGCCGGCTCGGGACCCCGCTCCGGCATCGTGGCCAGGAGGCGGGAGAGCACGTTCACCAGGCGTCCGATCTCGACGTGGCCGCGGCTCATCGGCGCCGTGGGATCGCGCCCACCGATCAGGCGCGCGACCACTGGGTACATCTCCCGATCGTCCGAGGTCTCGTGGGGGAGCAATCGGCCGATCAGCGCCCGCTGCACCTCCTCCACCTCGCTGCGGACGACCGCCGGCGGCAGCTCGTCCAGCCGATCCGCCAGCCACCGGATGCGGTCCACGACCGGCATCAGCTCGCGGTGCTCCCGGCCCAGCCGCGCGCTCACCTCCAGGGCGGCGGCATCGGCTCGGCCGCTACGCCCGCCCAACGCCCGCAGGGCGTTCAGGATGACGAGCACATCGATCCCCTCCTGGAGAACGGCGCCGGCCACCGGCGGCAGGAAGCCGAGGGCGGCCACGATCATGGCCCCGAGCGACAGGCCCATGCCCACCACCACGCTCTGTAGGGCAATGCCCCGGGCTCGACGTGCGATCCTCAACCCCTCGGCCAGACGATCCAAGCGGTCGACGGTGAGGACCGCGTCGGCCGCCTCGGAGGAGGCGCTCGCCCCGCGGACGCCCATGGCAATACCGATGTCTGCCACGGCCAGGGCGGGGGCATCGTTGATGCCATCGCCCACCATCGCGGTGAGGCCGTGCTCCCGCTCCCGCAGCACCGCCTGGACCTTGTCGGTCGGGCTCTGCTCGGCCAGCACCTGATCGGCACCCACCGCGGCTCCGACCAGCTCGGCCACGTCGGGGTGGTCGCCGGTGGCCACCACCACCCGCTGGACCCCGGCCCGGCGCAGGGCCCTGACGGCCCGGGGCGCGTCTCCCCGGAGGGGGTCCTCTAGAATCAGGGCGCCCCACAGCTCACCGTCGACGGACACGAACACGCTCGAGGAGCCGTCCATGGCGGTCCGGCGACGCACCGCCCGGGCCGCGGCTGGCAGCTCGCCCTCGCCCACCAGCCATCGCGCCTTGCCCAGGGCGACGCGGTGGCCGTCCACTTTGCCCTCGATGCCCTGGCCGGTCTCCTCGCGCACCTCCTCAGGCATGTCCAGCGAGAGCCCCCGATCTCTGGCCGCGGCCACGATGGCAGGCGCGAAGACGTGCGACGACACCTGGTCGAGTGAGGCGGCGAGCCGCACCAGCTCCTCGGGGGCTCGGGCGCCAAACGTCTCCACGTCCGACACTCGGGGCGAGCCCGCGGTCAGGGTGCCGGTCTTGTCGAGCAGCACGACCCGGGTCCTGGCCAGGGCCTCCAGGGCCGCCCCTCCCTTGACCACGATGCCCCGCCGGGCCGCGCGTGAGATGCCCCCGACGATCGCCACCGGCACAGCCAGGATCAGGGGGCAGGGAGTGGCCACGACCAGGACCGCCAGGGCGCGCACTGGGTCCCGGCTGGCGATCCCGGCCGCGGTGGCGATGGCCAGGGTGAGGGGGAGGAAGACCGCCGCGTAGCGATCGGCGAGGCGGGCGAAGGGCGCCTTCGAGGCCTGGGCCTCACGCACCAGCCGGATGATGCCGGCGTAGGTGGACTCCTCCACGGTCGCGGTCGCGCGCAGGCTGAGCGGTCCCCCGGCGTTGACCGCCCCGCTCCTGGCCAGGTCGCCTGCTCTCCGCTCGACCGGGCGGGACTCCCCGGTCAGGGCCGCCTCGTCCAGCACGGCGATGCCATCCGCCACCACCCCATCGACCGGCACCACCTCGCCGCTCCCCACCAACAGGAGGTCGCCACGGCGCACCTCCTCCGCCGGCACCATCTCCAGCTCTCCTCCCCGCTGCACCCGAGCCAGGCGCGGGGCCCGGGCCAGCAGCGCCCGGAGCTCCCGGCTGGCCCGGCCTCGGGCGTAGGACTCCAGGGAGAGTCCCCCCGACAGCATCAAGGCCACCACCGCGCCCGCGAGTGGCTGACCGAAGGCGAGGGCCCCGCCCATGGCGAGCAGGGCGATCACGTCCACCCCCAGCTCGCGGTGGAGGAGATCCAGCGAGACGGAAACCGTCAAAGGGACCAGGGCGATGACCGTGGTCGCGGCCCAGGCCAGGTCGGCCACCGCCGGCCTCCCCAGGATCCAGGCGATGAGGCCCACGGCCAGCCCCAGGGCGACGCAGGCGAGCACGAACCGGGAGTGGCCCAGCGTCGCCCGGTAGAGTCGCAGCAGGGGAAACCCGACGCGAGGCTCGGCCCCGGCCTCCCCGGTGGCCTCCTCCCTTCCGACAACCTTGCGTAAGGCTCGGTTCGGCGCTGACCGGACGACGGCCCGCAGGCGCTGCATCACGCAGCCACATTACCGGCGCCACCACCAGGCCCCCAGGGCCATCGGTCACCTGTCCGATGGGCTCGCCGGCCCGAGCGGCTCGCGCCCTTGGCCCCAAGCCCGGGAACAGGCTCGGAGCCGAGGGGGGCAGGCGGCGATCCCGACCGAGCCCCAGTCGATTCTCAAGGCGGCCACACGGCGGCCCTGGAGGGCCCCGGAGGGGGATACCCCTGCCGCTGGCGCAAACCGTTGCCGGATGCGAGCGGCGGCGGAGCGGCTGGGACGAGGTCACCGACCCGTGGCTTGTGCCGGACGTGGCCCCCACCGCCTTCACCGCCAGGGAACCCCGCGGCCAGACCCGGGCCGGCATCCTCATCGACCACGACTCGCCGATGCCGAGGCGGCGATCGAACCAGAGAGGGAACGTGGACACAGCCATTGAGGCCGCCGGTTCGCCCCGGAGGCCATGCACACCACGCCCTCGACATCCAGCTCGGGAGGCCACCGGCGCGCTCGCGTCCCCGATCGGGACCGCCGCACACGCCGTCACCCCGCTCCCACAGGGTAACCGCCGAACCGCACACGCGTAGGGCGTCACCATGGGCGGTGTGGCCCCCACCCAGGTCAGCGGACCACCAGCACGGGGCAGTGGGCGAGATGGATCACCTTGTGCGTGTTGCTGCCGACCATCAGCCCGTGCAGGTCGGAGAGGCCGCGTGAGCCCATCACGATCAGGCTCGCGTTGGTCACCTGCGCCACGTCAATGATCTGGGCGGCCGTCGATCGGGCCGTGTCGCTGACCTGACCGGTGACCTTCGCCCCTGCCCGCTCCAGCTCGGCGACCGCGTCCGCCACCAGCTTCTCGGCGCTCGCCCTCGCCTCCGGCATCACGTCCATGGGGCGCACACCAGGCGCCAGCGGGACGGGAGCGACCTCGAAGACGTGCACGACGCTCACCTCCGCACCGAGCTTGGCGGCAAGCTCCGCGGTGACCTGCGTCGCCCGCCGCGAGTGCTCCGACGCATCGATCGCCAGCACGATCCGCTCGAACATGGTCGATCTACCTCCTGCTCTCGTCGCTTCGCCACCAACCCGCCCGCCGCGAGGCCAACATCCGGGTGGGGTGCCTGACCGCCGGTCGGCGCCCCGCGGTCCCCACCGTGCACGAACCCACCCCATCGATGCGTCCCCCGATCCGGCCTCGGATCGAAGCCGTCGACCCACCAACCGAGTTCGGCGTCATCCTGCGAACCCACCTTGAACCCATCGAAGGCGGCGAACACTCGCGTCAGCCGACCGACCGAACCGAGGAGCATGGGCCGCAACGGCAGCGTCTGCCGACACGCTGGCGGAATCCCGAACGGTGAGCGCTCGCGGTGCCGGTGGCCCGATTCCACGACCGACATCCTTCACGGGCGTCACCGCATTCGTCAGAGTCCAACGCCCCGGTCGATCGGGGGCTCAAGACCTGGCCAGGAGATGCGGTCCCCGGCTCGGGCGCCCTCGCCCGTAGCCATGAGGCGAACGCCTCCCGGCAACGGTCCCTGACCCGTCCTCTGACCGCCTCGTCCCCAACCGGAGCCGTGACCCGGCTCACGTCTGGTGGGTTCGCACCCGATCGGCCGGGCCTCGAGCAGGCCACGAGACCGACCTCGGTCCCGTTCAACCACGTCCGATCGACCCTGTGTCGCCTCGTCGCGGCGCGCGAGGCTGTCGGGTGTCAGCGATGCATAGGACGCGAGGTTCTGGAGAGTCTGGGGAGCACGATGCGTGACCTCGTGCCTGCGTGTCTCTCCTTCCCGAGGGACACACCCCGGCCCGATGTCGCGCAGAGGCTGGAGAACGACCGGACCGGGGACCGAGCGACATGAAGCAAGGAGGGAGTATGGACACCCCTGCGACCTACCTCCACTGGAGCTTCATCCTGATCTCGGTGCCCAACGCGGCACTGATCTTGGGGATGGTCACGCTGTTCGTGGTGGCTCTGCTGGCCCCCTTCCCGGGGCATCGGCGCCACCACGACTCCGAGGAGGCTCCGACCGATGAGTGAACAGATCGATCCGGAGCTGAGGAGCAGCTGGACGCTTGCGATCAGGCACCATCTGGCGCGACAGCTGCCGCTGGGGCACCTGCTCCCTGAGCGTCAGCCCGCCTTCGTTCGCTCCTGGACCTACGTGTTCGGAGCCATCACGCTGGCTGCGTTGGCCTGGGTCGTGGTCAGCGGCATGATTTGCGCCTTCTTCGGCCCCCAGTGGTGGCACGTCTCACCGCAGGGGAGATTCTTCAACAGCCTCCACTTCTGGAGCACCCAGGTGTTCTTCGTATTCATGGTGCTGCACCTGTGGGCGCAGTTCTTCGGTGCGGGATGGCGCGACGGCCGGGCACTCACCTGGATCACCGGTGTCCTACTCTTCGTGCTCAGCATCGGGACCGCGTTCACCGGCTACCTATCCCAGGAGAACTTCGACTCCCAGTGGATCGGGGTCAACGCCAAGGACGCCATGAACTCGGTCGGCATCGGCGCTTTCTTCAACGTCCTCAACTTCGGGCAGATGTACGGGCTGCACATCCTGTTGTTGCCGGGTGCCCTGTTGCTCTTCGTCGTGGTGCACATTCTGCTCGTGCGCATGCGTGGCGTGGTTAGACCCTTGCCGGAGAGGTCGGGGCGATGAGAGCCAGCCACCGTAGCGTGGACCAGGCGACCTACTACGCAGGCGTCCGCATGGTCCCGTACGACCTCGTCAAGGAGCTGGCCCTGGCGCTGATCGGGACCGCGATCCTCGTCCTCGTCCTGGCGGCGGTCCTCTCTTCACCGGACGTTCCCCCGGTCACCATCCAGAGCTGGGCTCAGGCCGACCCGATCGGGTTCGAGAGGACAGCCCTTCAGGAGCTACAGGGTCAGAGCACCAGTGCTCAGTACGGCCCCCCTTACAACCACGCCACCGGCTCGGTGCAGAGCCTCGGGCTCATCCAGCCTCAGGAGTGGGCCGGGGTCCACCTGCCGGTCGACCCAGCCCGAGACTTCGTCCTCCAGCCGCTCCAGACGGTGAGCGCGGGCAACCCTCAGCTGGCCTCGGCCCTGGCCCGGTACCAGGCGGCCTCGCCCGGCCAGCGCTCAAGCTGGCTCGACGCCTACGTTCATGCCCTCGACAAGGCCACGGTGCGGAACGGCCAGGTCGTGGTCGCGCCGGGCTCGTACGGCCCGGTGGCGGAGATGCTGAGCAGCCTGCTGACAATCGCCCGATCGGGTGGCCTGGACGGCCAGCTCCGCTCCAGCACGCGCTTCTACCAAACCGACTTCACTCGCCCCTTGCTCTTCCTCGGCGACGGGGACTACTTCGCCAACTTGGCCCAGAAGCAGCACCTGCTGGGCAGCCAGTGGGGAATGATGAACGAGACCGGCAGCTACCCGGGTCAGACTTGGCTCTGGCTGTACACCATGTGGTACCAGATCCCGCCCTACAACTCCTCGTCCAGCGCCGACCTGCTGGTCATCCTCACCATGAGCGTGCTGACGGTGGCCCTAGCGCTGGTGCCCTTCATCCCCGGCCTGCGCGACATCCCACGCTGGATCCCCCTCCATCGTCTGATTTGGCGGCGGTCGGACCGGTGAGTTGGGAAGAGCACCGACAACCCGAAGCCGACGGAGACCGGTCGGCCGATGGCTCCAGGAGGAGCGTTGAGGCACGACCAGGCTCCGCTGCAGGGGTAACAACAGCTGACGTGTCCACACACTACCATTCACTTCCGTCAACTCGAAGCAGTGGGAGCGCCAGCAAGGCATCCCTCCCGTGACCGCCTCCCGCTGCCTCCCGTCGGGCACGCCTCCCGTTCCGGCCCGGCGAGTCGGTCACCTGATCCCGGGAAACGCCCCGGCGTGACCGCCCGCTCGCGTGTCCGCTGCCGATCAACGTCCGATCTGGACCGGCAGGTGGCGGGTGCTGCCGCTCGGGCGGCCCAGGAGGGGCTCGCCGTCGGGCGCCTTCTGACCGAGGTTGGCTCGGCCCTGAACGGAGAGCGTCGGAGGTTCCTGGCCTTGCGGCGTGACCCGACCGTGACCACGATCGTGGTCGAGCCTCGGGGCCGCCTCGCGCGGTTCGGGGCCGAGGAGATGGAAGCTGCCCTCGCCGCTCAGGGAGGGCGGCAGGTGGGGGTCGATCCCTCCGAGGTCGACGAGGACCAGGTCCGAGGCGTAAGCGAGCTCCTGAGCCGCCTCGGTGCCCGGCACGACGGCCGGCGTGCCGCCGCCCATCGGGGGGCCCGGGCGATGGCGGCGCTCCCGCACGATGGCCCGGAGGGGTGCCCCCCAAGGGTTCCCCATCGGAGCACGCTCCGATGGGGTCCCCAGGCCGGCCTCGTGGGGTCCCGGTGAGACCCGGGCCTCCCGGGCACGCGGCGAGGAAGCGCGAAGCCCGCGAGGGC